>JANNLW010000198.1:0-17689 GCA_031397145.1 Sphingomonadales bacterium
GTCGATACCGAATTCATGCGCGAGAACAGTTATTGGCCCGAACTCTGCCTGATCCAGATCGCCGATGCGAATGAAGCAGCCGCCATTGACCCGATGAAGGAGGGGCTGGACCTCGGCCCCCTGCTTGACCTGCTCGTCAACAATGAAAATGTTCTCAAGATTTTTCATGCTGGCGCGCAAGATATTGAAATTGTGTATAATCTTACAGGAAAGACTCCGCACCCACTTTTCGATACCCAGATCGCAGCGATGGCACTCGGACAGGGTGAACAGATCGGATATTCAAATCTCGTCGATAGCTGGCTGGGCATCCAGTTGGACAAAGGTGCCCGGTTTACCGATTGGGCCCGTCGCCCGCTCGACAAGCGGCAGATTGATTACGCAATAGGCGACGTGACCCATTTGTCAGTCTTGTTTCCCCAGATGCTTGAAAGATTGCGCAAAACGGGGCGTGGCGGCTGGCTTGATCAGGAAATGGAACGGCTGGCAGATCCGGCAAACTATATCAACGAACCCGAACAATCCTGGAAGAGGATTCGTATCGCAGGGCGCAAGGCGGACTTGCTGGGACGGCTGAAAGCCATAGCGGCTTGGCGCGAACGCGAGGCGCAGAACAAGAATCTGCCGCGCGGCCGGATCATCAAGGACGAGACAATGGCGGATATCGCAGCGCATCCGCCGCGAAGCCAGTCCGATCTCTCCAAAGTGCGCGGACTCTCACCTGCATGGGCAAACAACGATATTGGCGGGCGACTGATCGCGATTCTGGCAGCGGCCGAACCGCTACCGGCGGATGAAATGCCACCGCGGGACGACAAGAAGCCTGGGCTGGGCAAGGAGGGCGCGCTGGTTGCCGATCTCCTGAAGCTGCTTTTGAAGATCCGCTCACGCGAAATCAGCGTGGCCGCGCGCCTGCTGGCGCGTTCCGAGGAACTCGAGCTACTTGCCGCCGGACAGCGCACCGGCCTACCCATGCTCGAAGATTGGCGTTTCGATCAGTTCGGCCGCGATGCCCTCGCATTGGTAGAGGGCAAACTGGCCTTCGCCGTGCTTGATGGCAAGCTTTGCATGACACGAACGCCGGATGAATTGACGTCATGATGTCAATGATTTGCTCTATTTTCGGTCGATTTCCGGGGTTTTCCCGAGTGCCGCGGCAAGCTGTTTAAGTCGACGCTCTACAGCATCGCCCAGCAGCACATCGGCATCGCCCGCAAGGGAAAGGATCAACCGATCGCCATTGAAGGATACACCCGAAGTCTTGAGGGGAGCTGCCGTGCCGCCGCTGAGACGCTGGCCCAACCGCATTGCCAATCCCCAATTTTTTGCGCGTGACAGGTCTTCAACGCTAGCAAGCGCGCCCAGAAGCGACGGCTTCGCATTTCCTCCGCCAAAAGCTGCAAAAAGCGCCTGCCCGATCATCGCCCGTCCACGCGCATCAAGGCCCAGCCAATTGCCATGCAGCGCAACCTCAAGTCCGCGTTCCGCACGGAAATCGGGATTTGCCGCCCAACCGATATCGCCCAGCAGGCAGGCGGCCAGCCTGAGCCTCTGATCCGGCTCCGCGTCCGACGCGAAGAGCGGAGCGATCCATTGATTGAGCAGATCGCCATGCTCGGCAAAACGCCCCTGCAGATCGCCTTCGGCGCGCGTCGCTTCAATGAGAGGATCAAGTGCCTGTTGAGCAGGAGACAGGGATCGATAGTGCAACCCCTCCCGCAGGCCCGTTGCAGAAACGATCAGGGATTGCGGCCGGATCAGGCTTGTCAGCACGGACAGCAGTGCTGCCGAATCGGCCATCGCGGGATAGCGAGCGTTCCCGACGATATTCTTTTCTTTCAATATCGTGCGATCAAGTCTTGCGATCGCCCTCACGAGACTTGGGGCCGCAAGCGGTGGCATACTATAGTGATGCACAATCGGCAGCGGATAGCGCGCGAGGAACATGTGGATCTTGGCGAGCGATCGCCAGGAACCGCCGACCAGATAGAAAGGCAAGCCCTTGCCCAAGGCCGTCCACCCTTTTGGCTTGAGGAGTCGATTGACCTGCGTTCGCAATTGGGTCGCGCCAAGGTCACGAATTGCGCCGAGCCTCAGGACGCCAAGCGGAAAGGATTCGCGCGCCAGCACACGGCCACCCGCAACATGTGCCAGCTCAAGGCTTCCGCCCCCAAGGTCTCCGACAATACCGTTGGCTTCCTCGAAGCCCGCGATCACCCCGAATCCGGCGACTTCGGCTTCTTCATCCCCTGAAAGGAGCACGACGTCGAGCCCCAGCGCCTGCACATCTTTGAGAAACGCGTCCCTATTGCTCGCCTGGCGTACGGCCGCAGTCGCGACGGTAATGGGCTGGGGAACGCCCATCAGGGCGGCAATATATCGGAACCGGGCGAGTGACTTGAGCGTCACCGCCATCGCCTTTTCATCGAGTTGCCCGGTCAGGACGACGGCCCTACCCAGCCCGGCCATCACCTTTTCATTAAACAGCACCGAAGGCGCACGCGGTGGGCCATTGAACACGACCAGTCTGACCGAGTTCGATCCGATATCGATCACTGCATGACGTGGCGATGCCGCTATTTCTTCCGGTTGAAACTCAGCTTGGGTACTGCCGACGCCTTGTCGAGCGCCGCGCCGCGCCCCGAAAGCGACGGGTTCGTCATGAAATAGCGGTGGAGATTGAATGGTTTTTCTCCGTGCGCGACGCGAATATAACGGCCATCTGGCTGCAGTTCCCAGCTTTGCTCATTATCGAGCAGATTGGCAACCATCACCTGATCGAGGACTTGGTCATGGACCGTCGGATTCTCGATCGGGAGCATATATTCAACGCGCCGGTCAAAGTTGCGCTGCATCCAGTCGGCCGAGGAAATATAGACCCGTGCCTTGTCGTTCGGTAGCGCCGCACCGTTTCCGAAGGCCCAGATTCGGCTGTGCTCCAGAAAACGGCCAACGACGGACTTCACCCGGATATTGTCCGAAAGCCCCTGAACACCAGGCCTCAGGCAGCAAATGCCGCGCACAATCAGGTCGATCGGCACCCCTGCCCCGCTTGCCTCGTAAAGTTTCTCGATGATGGCCGGATCGACCAGCGAATTGAATTTGGCCCAAATTCCGGACTTCTTGCCTGCGTGCTGATTGGCGATCTCGATGTCGATCAGGTCAAACAGCGACGACCGCAGGTTGCGCGGGCTCATCTTGAGCATTTCGAGCTTCGACGGCTCAACATAGCCTGTAATATAGTTGAAAATCTGCGCGGCATCGCGACCCGCACGTGGATCAGCGGTGAAGAAGCTCAGATCGGTATAGATACGGGCCGTTACAGGGTGATAATTGCCAGTACCGAAATGGCAGTAGGTGCGATATTTGCCATTCTCCCGGCGCACGACCATCGAGATTTTCGCGTGGGTCTTCCAGTCAATAAAACCGTAGACCACCTGGACGCCGGCGCGTTCGAGCTGGTTGGCCCACAGCAAATTCTGCTCTTCATCGAAGCGCGCCTTGAGTTCGACCACGGCCGTAACTGATTTGCCGGCTTCGGCTGCATCGATCAGGGCGCGAATCACGGCAGATTGCTTGCCCGCACGATAAAGTGTCTGTTTGATAGCCACGACGTCGGGATCGGCCGCCGCCTGGCTCAGGAACGCCAGCACGACGTCAAAGGCCTCATAGGGGTGATGGACAAGAATGTCCTTCGCCGAGATCGCCGCAAAACAATCACCATCATGCTCCCGAATGCGTTCGGGGAAGCGCGGCGTATAGGGCGTGAACTTCAGGTCCGGGCGGTCTTCCTCGACCAGTTGGGCAATATCGCCAATCCCAAGAAATCCGGCGGTTTCAGAGATAATTGCATCATTTCCGCCAAACTCCTGCTTGACGACCGCTTCAAGCTGTTCGGGCATGCCGGTCTCGACTTCAAGCCGGATAACCCGACCGCGCCGGCGGCGCTTGATTGCGCTTCGGAAGTAACGAACGAGATCTTCCGCTTCTTCCTCGATTTCAATGTCACTGTCGCGAATGATCCGGAACGCCCCCGAACCCAACACTTCATATCCCGGAAACAACAAGCCGGTGAACCGGCGAAGCAGGGTTTCCATCGTCAAATAGCGGGCCTTGCGCCCCGGGATCCGGATGAATCTGGGCAAAGCTGCGGGAATCATCACAAGTTCGCGAATCGGTTCGCCATCGGAGATCCGCCTGAGGTCGAGCAAAAGGCTCAGCCCCTGATTCGGGATGAAGGGAAAAGGATGGGCCGGATCGAGGGCCTGCGGGGTGAGCACCGGGAAAATTTGTTCCCGGAAATGTTGCTCGAGCGCAGGCACATCTTCTCCCTGAATGGAATCGCCATCAAGGACCGCGATTCCCGCTCTACCAAGCTCTGCGTGCAGCCGGGCCCATTGCGCCTGCTGATCGGCCATCAGTCGATCCGCGTCGCGGGCAATGGCATCAAGCTGCTGCGTAGGCGTCATCCCGTCTACACTTCGCTCTTCAATATTCTGTAATTGCTGGCCTTTCAGTCCGGCAACCCGCACCATGAAAAACTCGTCAAGATTGCTTCCCGAGATCGAGAGAAACCGCAACCGCTCGAGCAACGGATGCGCAGGATTGATCGATTCTTCAAGGACGCGCTGGTTAAACGCGAGCCAGCTCAGTTCCCGGTTGAAATAGCGCGCGCCGGACTCGACATAGACGGGAGCACCATCCGCCGGTCCGTCGCGACTATCCACTTCGTTGAGCATTCGTCACCCTATTCCGTTTCGCCAACCAGATGCTGCTCCTCAAGAACGGAACGCGCGAGTCGGGTTGTAACAGCACGATGTTGCGAAAGTGCGACTGTATCGATCGCATCGACAATCCGCATCAACGCTACATAGCTCCGTTCGATGCGGCTGGCGATATAGGCAATCGTATCCGGCGTTATCTGCAGGCCGCGGCGGGCAAACAGCTTTTCCAAAAGCATCCGGGACAGCATGTCGTCTGGCTCTTCCAGCGTGAAGACGGGCGTTGCAGTCAGCCGCGATGCAAGGTCTGGCAGGCGCACCTTCCAGACTGGGGGGGGCGAAAGCGCAATGATGAGAAGGGGACGGCGTTCTTCCTGTGCAAGGTTCCAGCGATGGAAAATGTCTGCTTCCTTGTGAAGCTCGGCATCGTCAATCAGGGTGCCCCCCGTCTTGGCAGCAAAGATTCGGCCAAGCAGCGAACGTCCGGATTTACGCGGACCGGTCAGGATTGCTGCGCGAACCGGCCAGCTTCCCGAACGATCGACGCCATCGACCGCTTGCCGGTTTGCAGCCGTGACGATGAAACTTTCGGCATCCTCTGGTGCTGGCCAGTCGAATGGCAGGGCAATCTGGCTCATTGGCCGCTGCGGCTGATGCGGAGCGACCCGCCCCCCTCCTGCACCTTGAACCCGCGCACCGAAAGGGCGGATTTCAGCGCAGCCAGATCGCCGGTAAACGATACGCGCATGACTGAAACGCCACCAAGCGCAAGGCTGCCGGTTGAAACCGACCTCACGCCTGTAATGCTGCGGACAGTGCCTTCTGTGCTGCTGACTGACGCAACGTCGGGCGTTTCATATTGAACGGTAAATATTGATGTGCCTGCCGTTGCGGTCGTCGTCTCGGGTGTATCCGGCGTAAGGCCGGTTTCAAGGATCGGGGTTTCTCCCGCCTCAAGCAATGTCGGATCGACGGGCTGTTCGATGATCAGCGACGTATCCGGGCGCAAGCGACCATTGGCCAGGGCTTCGACGAACATCTGGTCCAACCGACGCACACCTTCGTCCATCATGCGTGGAATGCCGGCACTTGACCCTACCCGGAGTACAAAGTTGGACAGCGGGCGATTGTCGGGACCAAAACGTGCGGAAAAGTGACCAATCACCGGTCCGCCCGGCCACATCCGCTCAAGCCTGACCTGCGGCACCAGCACATCAGCCGCGCCGTATTGATCGAGCAACATCCGCCACCAGCGCCGGCCTGGCCGCCCTGTCTGGCCATAGTTGAGCAAAAGCGGATCGGCACCGGTTCCACTTGGCCGGACATAATCGATCGCGCTTCCACCTGTACGGAATCGCGCCCAGGCTTTCTGCCATTCAGTGCGGGTCTCGAAACTTTGCGGTGCCCCTCCGGACCACTGCACGGGGATCACAAGCAACGGCGCCGAGCGGATCGTTGAACCGCTTACGCCGAGGATTTGTCCAGCGCGGACCCGATCGAAGAGGACACCCAATGTCGCAACGTAACGATTGGGACCGATCTGCTCGTCTTCGACGACGATCCCGGCGACAATCGAATCGAGCGCCGAATCACTCAAACCCGGGGCGCCGGCTCCGTGAACCTTTCCCCAAAGCAGTCTCCAGCCCTGGCGCTGGGCTTCCCGCCAGCCCCCAAAGCGAGCTGCATCCGCGCTTTTTGCGGCGATATCGACCCTGATGCCGGAAACCTCGAAGTCAGACGAGCTGTCAATCGGCGCAATACCGCGATCTCCGCCCTCTATTTGTGCAACGACGGCCGCACCCAATCCCGCAATCGCAAGCGCAACAGCGAAGGGAACAGGACGCAAAAAACGGGAAAAATCGCTCACGCCGCCCTTTTGGCGATGGAATCGTGGAATTCCAAGCGCGTTGTGGATAGCAGGGGCGCGATGAATCACAGACATAATCAGTCCGAGCCCTATACCTATGCCAAGGCAGGGGTTTCAATCTCCGCAGGAAATGCGCTTGTCAGGGCCATCGCGCCGCTCGCCAAATCGACGCGTCGCGCTGGTGCAGACGCAGATCTTGGCGGATTTGGCGGTTTTTTTGATCTCAAGGCAGCCGGGTTCAACGACCCGCTTCTGGTCGCTGCAAATGACGGGGTCGGGACGAAACTGAAGCTCGCGATTGATTCGGGGCGTCATGACGGGGTGGGAATCGATCTCGTCGCAATGTGCGTGAACGATTTGATCGTCCAGGGTGCCGAGCCGCTCTTCTTTCTCGACTATTATGCCAGCGGAAAACTCGACCTGGCCGTCGCGGAACGTGTTGTCGCGAGCATCGCCGAGGGTTGCAAACAGGCAGGGTGTGCGCTGATCGGCGGCGAAACAGCCGAAATGCCAGGTATGTACTCGGATGGCGATTATGACCTTGCCGGCTTTTGCGTTGGCGCTGTCGAACGTGATCAGGTGCTGACCGCAGACAAGGTCGCTGCTGGCGATGTGATTCTCGGGCTTGCCTCGTCGGGCATCCATTCGAACGGTTTTTCGCTGGTCCGCCGATTGGCCGCTGACAAGGGCTGGAAACTCGATCGACCAGCCCTGTTCGACCAGAATGTCATTCTTATCGACGCATTGATGGCACCGACCCGGATCTATGTGAAATCCTTGCTCCCCGAAGTCCGCAAAGGGCAAATCCACGCGATGGCGCACATTACGGGCGGCGGCTTGCTCGAGAATATTCCGCGTGTCCTGCCCGATGGGCTTCATGCCCATGTCGACGCCAGCCTTTGGCCGCAACCGCGATTGATGGCGTTCCTACAGGCGCAGGGGAATATCGAGCCTGAAGAAATGGCACGCACATTCAACTGCGGTATTGGAATGGCGGTCGTCGTCGCGTCCGAAATGGCGGAGGACGTATCGGCCGCGCTCACGTCCGCCGGAGAACAGGTTTTCCGTATCGGTTACATCGCTTCGGGAAAAAAGGGGTGCACCGTGTCTGGTCACAGCGATACGTGGACGGCGATGGCGGCATGGAGCTGCACTCACAATGGCTAAGGCACGCGTAGCCGTGCTGATTTCCGGTCGGGGATCGAACATGGCCGCGCTTGTCTATGCCGCCAAACACCCTGAATGCCCGTTCGAGATTGTCCTTGTCGCCGCCAATGATCCCCACGCACCGGGCCTCAAGCTGGCCGCTGCCGAGGGGATTCCGGTCTTCGCCCAAAGCCACAAGGGGCTGAAACGCGCTGAATTCGATTCGATCATCACTGCAGAGCTGAAAAAGGCCAGTACCGAATTCGTTGCCCTTGCCGGATATATGCGGCTCCTTTCCCCAGAATTCGTCGGCGAATGGCGCGATCGTATCCTCAATATTCACCCTTCGCTTCTGCCAAAATACAAGGGACTCGACACCCACGAACGCGCGATTGGTGCGGGAGACACAGTTTCAGGCTGTACTGTGCATATCGTGACGGCGGAACTCGATGATGGGCCGGTGCTGGGCCAAACCGAGGTTGCGATCCTTCCCGAAGACACGCCCGACGCGCTGGCAGATCGCATCCTGATCGCCGAACATCAGCTGTATTCGCGGATGCTGGCGGATTATGTCGCCCGCGAGACCTCTCCAGAATGGATCCTCGGCCAGATCCGTTCGCTTGCACTCGCGCTTCCGGAGGTTGAGGAAAAGGTCTCGCACGGCTCACCGGGGTTTTTCATCAAGGGCGGCAAGTTTTTCGCCTATTTCAGCCGCGATCATCATCATGACAGCGTGACCGGCCTTCTGGTCAAGGCCAGCGGTATCGAGGAACAGGCCATGCTGGTCGAACAGGACCCCGATCTCTACTACCGACCGGCCTACCTTGGTCCTTCGGGCTGGATCGGCATCCGGCTGGATGTTGGCAGCAATGATTGGGGCCATATTGGCGAATGGCTCCGCAAGAGCTGGATGCTCATCGCACCCGCTCGACTAAGCAAGGCCCACTTCGTCGCCGACGAGTTTTAGCCGCCGGAATCAGCCGCGCGGCGAATGAAGCCCCTGGAGCGGCTGGCCGAACAAGGCGGCCCGCCCGCGCGTTGCGGCCTCAAGGATCGGCCGCTTGAGCGCGAAATAATGGCTTGGTGCCATGCCGAGAAACCTCTGAAAGTCCCGAATCATGTGGCTCTGATCAACATACTGGGGGTCAAGAAAATCAGACCATTCTTCATAGGGCCGCGCGTGGAGCGTCCCCAGCATCCGCAAGAAGCGCTGACGCCGGAGAAGCAGTTTTGGCGGAAAGCCGAATCCGCGTTTGGAAAGTCGTGCCAGCCGGCTTTGCGGCAGACCGAGTGTCGCCGTAATCTGTTCCACGGTCGCACTGGCCGGATCGATCAGGACCTGGAACAACGCCTTGATCTGGTCATCCAGCGCAGACGGCCTGCTTTTGTCGAGCATGTCGAGCATGAATTGATTGGCCGCATCCGCCCGCGATTCGAAATCTGGCGCCGCCTTGATGGCGGTTTCGAGGCGGTCCGCGTTGCTGCCCATGATAGAGGCCAGCGGTCCGAAACGATCTGCCCACTCATGCGCATTGGCACGCCAGAGCCGGTTCCAGCCTGTCGGCAAAACGCCGATGCCAAAGGCCCGCCCGGCATGACCGCGAATAAAGGTCGGCCGGCTGGTCGGCCCCTGAATGATCGCGACGGGCAGCCGCGAAACTGTTTCAGGTGAAGAACCGAACGCCCAGGGATCATCGAGAGTCATCCGGATATTGGCCCATTCGGGATGGAGCCAATCCTCGACGATCCCTTCTCCGACCACCGTCATTTCCCATATGGTCGAAAGATAGGGACGAAGCCGCACGTCGGGGACCGCAAAGCGGACGAGGACCTCTGCCATTGCTCAGCGGTTCAGATGTTCAACGATTTCGGGCAACAGGCTGGCGTCACCACAGGCTATCACATGCCCGTCACTCGCGCTTGTCAGCCTTTCGCCCTGCCAATTGCACATAATGCCTCCGGCCCCTTCGACAACAGGCACCAGGGCGGCAAAATCATGAAGCTTCAGACCGGACTCGACGACAAGATCGATCTGCCCGATGGCAACGAGGCCATAATTATAGCAATCGCCGCCATATAGCGTGTCGCGTGTTGCAGGAATCAGGCGTTCGAACGCACGCAAATGTTCGGCTGAAAAGGCGGCGGGCGATGTTGTCGCCTGCAAGGCCTGCCCAAGGCTGGCGCACCGCCTGGTACTTGCGGTTTGGCCATTGAACAGCGTCGATTGTCCAACGGCGCCGACCCAGCGTTCTCCGCTGATCGGCTGGTCGATCAGACCGATCACCGGGACGCCGTCCTCAACCAGCGCAATCAGGGTGCCGAAGATCGGACGCCCACCCACAAAGCTGCGCGTTCCGTCGATCGGATCGAGTACCCAGACACGTGATGCGCCTTCGCGGGTGCTGCCGAACTCCTCGCCGACAATCCCGTCATCGGGCCTTTCGACCTCGAGGATTGCGCGGATTGCCGCTTCCGCTGCCCGGTCGGCAAGTGTAACCGGAGACGCGTCGGCCTTTATCTCCAGCCCGAATTCGGCCCGGAAATAGGGTCGGATAGCCGCCCCTGCCGCATCGGCAAGGCGGCTGGCCAAGGCAAGATCAGCCGACAATTTCGTCCGGCTTGAAGAAATAGGCGATCTCGATCGCAGCATTTTCGTCACTATCGGATCCGTGAACCGAATTGGCTTCGATCGATTCGGCAAAGACCTTGCGAATTGTGCCATCGTCGGCATTTTCCGGGTTGGTTGCACCCATGATGTCGCGGTTGCGCTGCACGGCATTTTCGCCTTCGAGCACCTGCACCACAACTGGCCCAGACGTCATGAAGTTGACAAGGTCATTGAAGAAGGGGCGCTCGCGGTGAACGCCATAAAAGCCTTCCGCCTGATCCTTGGTCATCCGGATGCGCTTGGAGGCAACAACCCGCAGGCCGGCGTCCTCCAGCATCTTGGTAACGCCGCCGGTAAGGTTGCGACGGGTGGCATCGGGCTTGATGATCGAAAACGTGCGATTGGCGGCCATGTCTGGTCGTCTCCATAAGAACTTGAGGGTTTGGAATTGGCCGCGCCTCTATCGCGTGCGGATCATGAGAGCAAGGGGTGCTTCACTGCGGTCGAGCGGTTTGAAACGCGTGACGATGACCCGATAGCCCGAAATCCGAAGCAACGACATGAGTCTGGCGGTCGCGGACTGGCAAGTGCCGCAAAAAAAGGCCCGACGATTGCGCGCCGGGCCAAATGGAGGAATCCGATAAAGGATTCTCCGAGGAGGAAAGTCACGAATAATGCATACGGGATGCCAGTCCTTGATCGAGATCAAATTTGGTCAGCAGTTTGCAAGGTTCAGGACAGGATAAGTTTGCCCCCGGCGATCACGAGGACGCAGCCCAGTGCCTGCAACAGGCGATTGGCGGGAAGTCGGGACAGTCCCAATTGTGTTCCGACCAGAGCCCCGATCACCACCGCGCCAATGAAATAGGGGAGTTCAGGCGGCAATCGCCCGACGCTTCTCAGGTTTCCCGCAAGCCCGGCAATCGACACGCAAAGTATAAAAGCCGCAGAGATCCCTGAAGTCTTGCGAACCGATTCCCAGCCAAGGAACAGAATGAGCGGGCTGAGGAAGATGCCACCACCCGTGCCGGTAAGGCCCGACAATGTACCGATGATCGCGCCCGAACCGATCGCCACGACCAATGGCGGTGCACTTGGCTCCACCAATGCCTTCAGTTGCCGGGGCCAGAACAGCCGGACAGCAGCGACCCATAATATCACGCCGACCAGCGGCCGATAATAATGCGCCGGAAGGGTAACGCCGCCTGCGATAAATGCGGCAGGGACGGCACCAAGAACGAAAAACAGCAGCAATTGCCAGTTGATCAGCCCGGCGCGTCCGAAACGCATCGTCGCCAGACTTGCAACAATGATATTCAGCACCAGCGCCGTCGGCCGCATTGTTGCGGGTGCGACGGCAAACAGGGTCATGATAGCCAGGTAGCCTGAGGCGCCTGCATGGCCAACCGAAGTATAGAGCGCCGCTGCCAATCCCATCAGTGCAGCGACCATGATGAGCGTGTTCGTGTCCATTCCATATCCCGGTTTGCGAAGCGGAAACCCGATCCTTATCAAGCATGAACGACGTTGCAAGGCGTGCTGCAAACGAACATGTCACCCACTTCACAACCCGATTGACCCTTACGTATACGTAAAGTAACAAGCATTCATGTCTACTGCGACCGTCGAGGTAGCTGATCCGCGCGATCGGCATCAATATTCGATTTCCGACCTGTCCGACGAGTTCGAGATCACGGCGCGCGCGCTGCGTTTCTATGAGGATGAAGGCCTTATTGCCCCCATCCGGCGCGGGCTGACCCGGGTTTACACCAAGCGGGATCGCGCCCGCCTTGCCTGGATCCTGCGCGCGAAACGCGTGGGCTTCAGCCTTGCCGACATACGCGAGATGATCGACCTGTATGACATTGGCGATGGCCGCCATGCGCAACGGCTGGTTACCGTCGAGAAATGTCAGGGGCGGATTGACCTGTTGAAACGCCAGCGCCTCGATATCGATGCGCATATTGATGAACTGTCCCGTTTCATCGATATTGTACGAAAGGCGGACGCATCCGGTGACGCCTGATTGGCTTTTTTCGAGCGGAGACGTCCCATGCCAGTATATCAAGCCCCCGTTCGCGATACGCGATTCATCCTTGATCATGTGATCGGGCTCGATCGCTATGCAAACCTGCCCGGATTTGAAAATGCGACGCCGGAACTGGTCGATGCGATCCTGACCGAGGGCGGCAGGGTATGCGAGGAGATACTATTCCCGCTGAACAAATCGGGCGATGAACAAGGCTGCACCCGGCATTCCGATGGCACGGTGACCACGCCCGACGGGTTCAAGCAGGCTTATCGCGCTTATCGAGAAGGCGGCTGGGTCGGGCTTTCCGCACCGGAAGAATTTGGCGGACAAGGCCTGCCCCATGTCATCAGCACCGCGATGGAAGAATTTCGTATGGCGGCCAACCAGTCATTCGGAATGTATCCCGGCCTGACAATGGGTGCCGTGGCGTCGATCCTGGTCAAGGGATCGGATGAGCAGAAGGCCAAATATGTTCCAAAGATGATTTCGGGTGAATGGGGCGGGACAATGAACCTGACCGAATCCCATGCGGGCACCGATCTTGGCCTGATTCGTACCCGGGCGGAGCCACAGGCCGATGGCAGCTACCGGATCACGGGCACAAAAATCTTCATTTCGGGTGGCGAACACGACCTGACCGAGAATATTATCCACCTCGTCCTCGCCAAAACCCCGGGTGCGCCAGAATCGAGCAAGGGCATCTCGTTGTTCATCGTCCCCAAGGTCATGGTGAACGCCGATGGTTCACTCGGCGAAAGAAATGCGGTGAGTTGTGGTTCGATCGAGCACAAGATGGGCATCCGTGCGCAGGCGACCTGTGTAATGAACTATGATGGCGCAACGGGCTTCATGGTTGGCGAAGAGAATAAGGGTCTGGCGGCCATGTTCATCATGATGAACGCGGCGAGGCTTGGCGTTGGCGTTCAGGGCCTCGCCCAGGGTGATATCGCCTATCAGAATGGCGTCCAATATGCGAAGGACCGCCGTCAGGGCCGCGCACTGACCGGCGCGAAGGAACCGCAGGAAAAGGCTGATCCGCTGTTCGTCCATCCCGACATCCGGCGGATGCTGATGGAAGCCAAGGCACTGACCGAAGGATTGCGCGCCTTGTGCCTGTGGGGCGCAATGCAGGTTGACCTGGCGCACAATGCCCAGACCGAAGAAGAGCGCCAGATGGCGGACGACCTGATTTCGCTGCTGACACCCGTCATCAAGGGCTATGGCACCGACAAGGGCTATGACGTGGCGACGGCGATGCAGCAGGTCTATGGCGGGCATGGCTATATCGAGGAATGGGGCATGAGCCAGTATGTCCGCGATGCGCGCATCACACAGATTTACGAAGGCGCGAACGGTGTTCAGGCACTGGATCTTGTCGGCAGGAAGCTTGCGCAAAATGGGGGGCGCGGCGTGCAGGCCTTGTTCGCATTGCTGACGTCGGAGATCGAAGCCGCAAAGGCGAAGCCCGGGCTGACCGAATATGCCAGCCGCCTGGAAAAGGCTTCTAGCGATCTGCAGGCGTCGACGATGTGGCTCATGCAGAACGGCATGACCAACCCTGACAATGCCGGCGCCGGTTCAACGCCCTATCTGCACTTGATGGGCATTGTTTCGCTCGGCCTGATGTGGCTGCGGATGGCCAGTGCAGCGCAGGCTGCGCTTGATGCAGGAACGGAAGACAAGGCCTTCATGGAGGCAAAACTCGTCACGGCGCGGTTCTTCGCAGAACGGATCATGCCGGACACAGGAGCGTTGCGACGCAAGCTCGAGGCAGGGGCCGAAGCAATCATGGCGCTTCCGGCCGAGGCATTCTGATCGGAGTTCCATGAAAACCGTCGTTTTTGTAACAATCGCCGTTGCGATCGCTCTCTTTCTTTTTGTGCGGCTTGTAGCCCCGCCGCACCAACTGGACATTCTTGATCGTGCATGGCCGGGCGGCGGTGTCGAGCGTTTGGCATCCAACGTGACATTCAATGCCGAAAACAACTTGAGACTCGATGTCTGGGGCGCGCCCAAGGGAAATGCAAAGAAGCCGGCGCTGGTATTCTTCTATGGCGGCGGATGGGCCCATGGTGAACGATCGCACTATGGCTTTGCGGCGCGCGCTTACGCGGCCAAGGGCTTCATCGTGGTCGTGCCGGACTACCGCAAGGTACCCCAAGTCCGCTTTCCCGTTTTCAATCAGGATGGAGCAGCAGCCGTCCGCTGGGTGCAGGACAATATTGAACGCTATGGCGGCGATCCCGGACGCGTGGTGCTCGCGGGCCATTCGGCTGGCGCCTATATTGCGATGATGCTGACATTGGACCGACACTATCTGAGGGATGCAGGGGTTGACCCTGAAATTGTCCGTGCGACGGTTGGTCTTTCGGGCCCATATGATTTTTATCCCTATGATTCAAAGCGTTCGATCAATGCGATGCATGCCTGGCCGAACCCTCAGGAAACCCAGCCCATTGCCTATGCCCGCAAGGATGCACCTCCGATCATGGTCGCAACCGGAACCGCCGATGACACGGTCAAGCCTCGCAACGCGATCCTGTTGTCGAAAAGACTGCATGAACTCGGCGCACCGGTTGAATTTCGTGCCTATAATGACCTGAGTCACGAAGACGTGATCATGGCCATATCGAAACCGTTTCGGAGCAAGGCTCCTGTCTTGCAGGACAGCGCAGATTTCCTCATGAAGTCCGTGCAGAAACGATAAACGGAACGAGGCTTGCTCAACGAAGCGCAATTGCTGGCGGTTGGCCAACATATAGGCACGGCGGTCAAGGTCAGCGACGTCCGGATCGCATCGATTCGGCGGTTTCACGGCGGCGCATCCCGCGAAACTTACGCGATCGACGTCTCCATAGCTGGATCGACACACGGCATGATCCTGCGCTGCGATCCCGGCGACAGCCTGATCGATACACCGCGCGAGCTTGAATATGCCGCCTTCCAGTCTTTTGAAGGCAGCACCGTTCCCGTCCCCCGCGCAATCAGCCTGTGTGGAGACGCCTCTCTGATTGGAACACCCTTCTTTGTTATGGAGAGGATCGAAGGCGGCGAGGCTGCCAGCCCCTTTGTTGCCGATGCCTATGGCGAGCATCGCGATGCCATCGGTCAGCAGTTTTTTGATCTGCTGGGCAGGATCAATGGCGCGGATGTGAACTCCAGCCCGCTTGCCCGAATTGTTGATACACCCCTCGCAGAGCAATGCTGGGTCCGCGAACTCGATTACTGGACCGCCCAAGTGGCAAAAAACGCGCTCCAGCCTGAACCCATCCTCATGGCGGCGCTGCGCTGGTTGCGGCGGAATCCGCCTCCGCCCGCGCAACGGCTGTCGATCATCCATGGCGATTATCGCAACGGCAATGTCCTCCACGACGGAACGGGGCGGATTATTGCCGTGCTCGACTGGGAAATGGCACATATTGGTGATCCACTTGAGGATCTGGCCTGGGCACTGGATCCCCTGTGGAACCTTCAGGATGCGAGCCGGGCCGCAGGTCTGATTGACCGCGCAGAAGCCATTGCCCTTTGGGAGCAGGCAAGCGGCCTCACTTTCGATGAAGCTGCGTTCAAATGGTGGGAAATGTTTGCGACTGTGAAGGGGATGGCGATCTGGATTTCGTCAGGCCATGCCAGCATCAGCGGGATCAATACCGATCCGGTCCTCGCATTTTCGGCATGGTATCCTAAAACACTTGGAAATCATGCTCTTGCAAGACGTTTTTGCGAACTTGTTGAATGAAGCCCGGGATCGATCAGCTTCTGATGGGTCTTGTGACCACGATCGCGACCCGCATCATTCCCGAACTCAATCCGAGCTCCTATGCATTGGGAGACGCCAGGATGTCTGCAGTACTCGCCATGCTTGTCGCACAGGAGGCCGATCGTGCGGCAGACACCTATGTCCGGGAGAATAGGGAGATGCGGATGCTGTTCCTCGCGGCATCGCATATGGACCTTTTGCCTGCTCTTCGCGTTCGTCTTGCCAATGATGCTGCGCTGGAAGAATCCGATCTGAAACTCGGCACACTTTCTGCCTTGCATGATCGCCATTCGGAAACACTGATCGCGCTTCACGCCACGGTGGAAACGATTGACGCGGAATGGGCGACCAACCTGAATCGGGAAATCTGCCAGTTTCTGCTGCGTGCTGCTGAAAGTCGATTGCTTGTCATGCCGACGATGTAAGGCCCTAACGAACAAGTGCCCGAACTGTTTCCAGTCCGGGCACAAGCGTGACGATCTCGTCAACCCCCGTTTTTGATTTTGCGTCTCGACACGACCAATCTGGTTTTCCCAGCTTTGACGCGGAGCCGATTTACCTCCCTAAACCGTGGCCTCACGATTCAGAAGACTTCCGCTAGGGAAACTCTGTAAACTTGTCATCGAAAGATTGTTACAGCGGAGTCGATTTGGCGAGCAGTGTGTTTAATCCGCCACAGTTTGAGCGGCTTGCCAGTGGCCACCCTGCGCTCTAGGGCCAGTTCATGATCCTTTCGGCCCATGAGCGCATGATCGCCAGACGCTATCTGCTTCCAGGGCGAGGCGAAGGCTTTATCTTTCTGGTTGCCGGAATCAGCCTCTTTGCCGTGATGCTGGGCGTGGCGGCACTCATCGTCGTGATGAGCGTGATGAATGGGTTCCGTGCCGAGCTGTTTGACAAGATCGTGGGGTTGAACGGCCACGCCGTGGTGCAGGGCTATAACGGGAAACTGCCTGATTGGCGCCAGATCATGGTCGAGGCAAAGGCGACTCCGGGGGTCACGAGCGCGACGCCCTTGATCGAACAGCCCTTGATGGCGAGTTATCAAGGCCGTGTCGAAGGCGTGCTGGTGCGCGGCATGCTGGTCAATGACATCCGCACAAATTCCACGATCCACAACAAGGTTCTGACCGGCAAGCTGGCCGAGTTGGTGCCCGGGAGCGGAAATGTTGCGATTGGAGCGCGGCTTGCCGATGCACTGGGCGCACAGATTGGCGGTAATATCAGCCTGATTTCTCCGGATGGACAGTCGACACCTTTTGGCTCGGTGCCCCGCATTGTCAGCTACCGGGTGGCGGCAGTCTTCGAGGTTGGCGTATACGATTATGACAAGGCGTTCGTGATCATGCCGATCGAGGATGCCCAGACATTGCTGCTGCTGGGCGATGCCGTCGGGATGGTCGAACTCGACACGACCTACCTACACTGCTTGCCTGATCTAAGCCTCGGATATTTGCACGGTTCAATCCACCATCCAATCCAAATTCCAGCTTATCAGAATTTAGCTTATCACCAAGCAATAGTGAAATCAAAATTTGGGAGTGGCCTGTAAAAC
>JANNLW010000209.1:0-2599 GCA_031397145.1 Sphingomonadales bacterium
GCAAGGTTCTGGAAAGCGCGTGAAAAGGGTGCTTGCGACAATCGGAGCCCTGCTTGCTGCGGTTCCGGTGCTCGCGCAAACGACCTATGTCCAGACACGCAAACTGGTTGATGTCGAGGCCGGTCGCATCGTCGCAAACCAGTGCATTACAATCGACGGAGAGCGCATCGCCGCAATCGCAAGATGCGGCAAGCCTCCCAAGGGTGCGACCATCATCGACTGGCGGCGCTTCACGGTCCTGCCCGGACTGATCGATCTGCATACCCACCTTGCCGATGTCGGACAGGGCGCGGATGTCGCCGAACCTATCAACACCGGCCCGGCTGAAACAGCATTTGTCGGGGCGAAGAATGCCCATGATACGCTGATGGCCGGTTTCACCACCGTCCGTGATGTAGGAACCTTTCGCGTTTTTTCTGATGTGAAGTTGCGCGATGCCATTGACAAGCGCCTGATCCCGGGGCCGCGCATGCTCGTTGCAGGCACCTATATCACGATCCCCGGCGGCGGCGGAGAGATCAACGGCTTGCCACCCGGAACGGTGCCTCCCGAAATGCGCTTTGGTGTCGTCAAGACGCCGGCCGAAGCGACCGAGAAAGCCGAAGCATTGTTCAAGGGAGGTGCCGATTTCCTCAAATTGATCGCGACCGGAGCGGTCCTTGCGCTTGGCACCGAGCCGGGACAACCTGAACTGACTGAAGACGAAATGCGTGCAGCCGTGACTGTCGCACGTGCCCATGGCAGCTACGCAACCGCCCATGCTCATGGCGCCGAAGGCGTCAAAGCTGCGATCCGCGCAGGCGTCCGATCAATCGAACATGCCAGCCTGATCGACGACGAAGGTCTGGCAATGGCAAAAGCTGCGGGCGTCTGGCTGGTTATGGACATCTACAATGGCGATTACATCGAGGATGTCGGGACAAAGGAGGGTTGGCCTGCCGAATATCTTCGCAAGAACCGCGAAACGACCGACATACAGCGTCAGGAATTCACGAAAGCCGTGAAGACAGGGGTAAAGATCGGCTTCGGTACTGACAGTGGCGTCTATCCGCACGGCCTAAACGCACGGCAATTCGCCTATATGGTCAAATATGGGATGACCCCGATGCAGGCGATCCGCAGCGCAACCCTCGAGGCGGCGACCCTTATCAGGCGAGAAAAGGATGTGGGCAGCCTTTCGCCAGGCCATTTTGCTGACATGATCGCAGTTTCAGGCGATCCACTGACGGATGTTCGCGTGCTTGAGAGTATCGAAGGCGTGATCAAGAACGGCCGCCAGTACAAATAGCGATGATCCGCCCCCTCAAGACCTATGAATAAACAAACTCCGCACCATCCAGATCAATCTGGGGCAGCTCGTCCTTGTCGCGCCAGTAATCCTGATTGTGCTGCCAGATAAGCTTGTCGCCACGTTTGGGCATCAAATGCAATCCACGCTGGAGATAGCCGGGATTGAAATTCTCCTCGGCGATCCACGGCAGGATAGGCATGTCCTTGTCCTCGGGCCGCAGCTTTACCTCAATCCGTTTGGCGCCCTTTTCGTCCATGTGCTTGAGCAGATTGCAGACGAGATCGGCGAGCAGGTCAACGCGTAACGTCCAGCTTGCGCGGAAATAACCGAAGACCCAGATCATGTTGGGCACACCGGTGAACATCATTCCCCGATAGGTGACGGTCTGTGACCAATCGACCGGCTGGTCATCAATCTCGAACGGAATGTCACCAAGGACGGAAAGGTTGAATCCGGTGGCTGTGATGATGATGTCAGCCTCAAGTTCACGACCCGATTTGAGCAGGATCCCCTTTTCGGAGAAGCGCTCGATATGGTCGGTCACAGCGGCGACCTTGCCTTCGGCGATCTTGCGGAACATGTCTCCATCCGGGAGGAACGCCACCCGCTGCTGCCAGGGCCGATAGCTTGGCGTGAAATGGGGGGCGAGTTCGAAATCGGGGCCGAGATACTCCCGCGCGGCCGCGAACAACTCCTCCTTCACGGCTTCGGGCTCGGTCACGCAGCGCTTGATCATCACTTCCATGTCGAAATTGATCTGTTGGCGCACGACACGGTGGATCGTGGGTTCGTCGATACCGATCGCACGAAGACGGTCGGCAAGTTCGTTCGCGTTCGCGCTCGGCATGAAATAGGTCGGCGAACGCTGGAGCAACGTAACCGACGCACATTCATCGGCAATTGCAGGAATGACCGTAGCGGCGGTGGCACCCGAGCCAACCACGATCACACGCTTGCCCTTCAGGTCAATGTCGGAAGGCCATGTCTGTGGATGGACAATTCGCCCCTTGAAGTCCTGCATGCCAGGCCATTCGGGCGTGTAAGGCGTGTTGTGGTTATAATATCCCTGGCACATCCAGAGGAAATTGCAGGTGAAGAAATGGGTCTTGCCATCGGCCTTGCTGATCGCTTCGACTGTCCAGAGATTGTCAGCACTTGACCAGCTGCAATGCGTGATCGTGTGGCCATAGCGGATATGCTCCCCGATGGCATTCTCCTCGACCACTTCTCCCATGTATCTCAGAATTTCGTCCGCGGTTGCAATCGGGGCGCCAATCCAGGGCTTGAAGCGATAGCCGAACGTATAGA
>JANNLW010000251.1:0-1525 GCA_031397145.1 Sphingomonadales bacterium
AGAGCGGACCAAGAGACCGCAAGGAATGGGCGGTTTTGCGTGGCAAATGGTGAGATCGAGCTAATCCAGCCCTGTCCACCACCCTTCCGCATAAAGCGTTGCGGTAATTGACTTATATCGGTCATCTACCCAGCCGAGCAACGCATCAAGATGACGGGTTCTGATCATTGGAACCGGTTTTTTGCGCGGACCAATTCTGATCTGCTATTGTTGGGTCTGCGCGCACACGTCCAGCCTGCCCAGGAAGTTGGAAGGCTTGCACTGATAGCCACATTCATAGTCGGCTGAACCCTTGTCCGGTAACCAGCGGATCATGCTTTGCGCGGCCGCCCGACATTCCTCCAAGCTCGCAAAAGTGCCCAGCTTCCAGTCGATGCTGGGGTCGTTCCGATCCGGATAGACCCAACCTTTCCATTGCGGATCGATGCGGTCGCAACCGGTCAGCCCGGCAAGGACTATGACCAGAAGGAATCGTCTCGTGTTCCGATTCATGGTTCGGCTTTTCCCATTGTCCAAGAGCAGCCTGAATACCATGCCGATGAAATTTGCGAGAAAAAAATCTTGGCGTCTGCATCCAAAATGGAGAATCGAAGGTAGTTAGATCGAAAGCGCCGTAGATCGCAGACAGAGGGTAGTGATTTGAACCATCTCAGCCGCGCCGGGCCGGGCGAGGTCATGTTCTTCAATGTGCCATGCTCAGGCATAGCGCTGGATACGTCCCGCGATGCATTTGCATGCCCAGCTCCCGGGCGCAACAGGAGCTCAATCGATCCGCAGAATCCTGGCTCCGGCATAACATCAGTCACTTCGAGCCGTCCATTGAGTGCCGCCCTTGTGCGCCACTGTCTGCAATCATCATTTTCTCCCATGTTCGAAATACCAAAATGAGAGGGGTCATGGCTTTGGCGCGAACTGAACGGGTTTCTGTGACATCGCTGGAGCATTTACTCGCGCTCATCGCAGAGGGTGATCTGGCTGCCTTCGAGGATCTCTATGACGCAACGTCCCGGAGGCTTTTTGCCATCGCCTATCGCATTTTGCGTGACGAAAGTGTCGCGCAGGATGCAACTCAGGAAGCCTATGTCAATGTCTGGCGACGGGCGAAACTTTATGACCCGGCCCGTGGCAGCCCGATCGGCTGGATGAGTGTGATTGTTCGCAATGTCGCTCTGAATATGATCCGCGCTGACCGTCCAACAGAACCGATCGATGATCTCGACATACCGGTGGCTCCGGTGGATCCTCCTGATTCGCGGCTTGGACAATGCCTGAAACGCCTGCCCGAGGATCAGGGTAATGCCATAGTTCTCACCTATACCTATGGCTTGACCCATTCCGAACTGGCGGAACACCTTTCCGTTCCGCTTGGCACCGCAAAAAGCTGGGTCAGGCGGGGCATGCTGGCCCTCAAGGAGTGCATGCAACGATGACTGACAGGGATTTGGCTGGTTATTTTGCGATCGGAGCGCTTTCCCATCGGGAACGGGCAGATGTAGCCCGGCAACGACTTTCCGACCCCGTTCTC
>JANNLW010000332.1:0-13295 GCA_031397145.1 Sphingomonadales bacterium
CCGCAACCATCATCCCTGAAAACATGAAGGTATAGCGCGGATCGGCCTTGATCTCGTCGATCTTGGTCTTGAGCCGCATATAGGGAGCATTTTCGCCCGCCTTGTCGAGCTTGCCCATTTCGGCCTGGATGATGGCACCGAGATCGGAGAGCAGATACGGAATCGGAGAATCGACCGTTAGCTTGGAAATGCCTTCGGCGGCCCGGCTTTTCGCGCGCGCTGCAAGAAGGCACTTGGAGAGAATATCGGCATCGGTCTGGCGTTCATTGCCCTGGCTGGAAAGGAGGACTTCGCAATGTTCCTCGAAGTTCATCAACCAATAAGGCATAGCGAGGTTGGAAACGTCGAACAACGCGCCATTGGTCTTGAAAGCAGCCGAATACTCGCCGTGCGGATCGATCATCACGATATGGCCCTGCGGTGCCAGTTCGCAGATGCGGTGGAGAATGAGCGCGGCCGATGTCGATTTGCCGGTGCCGGTCGAACCAAGCA
Organism: Sphingomonadales bacterium; assembly: GCA_031397145.1. Lineage (GTDB taxonomy): Bacteria > Pseudomonadota > Alphaproteobacteria > Sphingomonadales > Sphingomonadaceae > Aquisediminimonas. The sequence continues at coordinate 493 of JANNLW010000332.1, forward strand.
GCGCAAAATGCTTGCCGAGCAGGGCATCGACATAAAGCGCGCCGCGAATGTCGCTGGTCGGATAGACTGTCCCGATCTCGATATTGGCACGGTCATCTGCGGCATAAAGCTGGCGCATGTCGTCGGAAGACGCAGGAAACACCGGTGCATCGGGAAAGGGGTAACGCGTGACGCCGCGGCGGAAATTGTAAATTTTTCCGGTCAGGCGTTCTTCATCGCCCTCACCGAGAAAGTCGATCATCGCGATAACCTTGCCCTGGGTGTCCGGATGCTTTGCAAGCGTCCTGACATTGGCGACGAGCCAGGTTGAACCGACCTTTACCTTGATCTGGCAACCAACCTGTCCGGCACTGGAAAGGCTGGGATCGGTTTGGTCGGCAAGCGATTCGATCGCCGCGGTATCAAGGACGATTCTCGACGCCGAACCTGAAATATCCAGCACAGCGCCAATCTGCGTGTCTACGCCGCGCGACGAACGCGGGGCGACTGTTGGGCCCAGATCAGAGCCGGGTTGAAAGACACTCGATGACGCCTGGAAATCCATGAATCCTATCCCCTGTACCAAGGGAGTTCCAATAACAGCTGTTTCTTAAGAAAGCGGAAAGCGACCGACCGACCGACCAAGCAATAATGTGGCTGGCTCGGTGCCTTTGCCAGTCTTTTTGCGCGATCAGGCGTTTAGACTGTCACTTTGCAGAGTAGGTTCGATATACTGAAACGATAGTGTGAGCCGCTTACTTTCGAGCAGCAGATTCACGCAAGGATTGGGATCGGCACGATGCGATTGATGGACAAGACGGCTTTGGTGACGGGCGGCGCATCCGGCCTTGGCGAGGCGATTGCCCACCGGTTCGTTGCAGAAGGCGCTCAGGTCATTATCGGTGATATCGACATATCCGGAGGAAAGGCTGTTGCCACTGAACTGGGCTCGCACGCTCGCTTTGTGCACCTGGACGTTTCGGTAGAGGAGAGTTGGCATGAGGCGCTTTCTTCCTGCAAGCGCCTTGATGTGCTCGTCAACAATGCGGGCATCACGACGCAAGGATCGATCGAAGATATAACGCTTGAACAGTTCCGCCATGAATTCGATGTGGACGTCGTTGGCGTGTTTCTCGGATGCAAGCTTGCCATTCCGCTGATGAAAGACGCGGGAGGATCGATCATCAACATGTCGTCACTGTGCGGCGTGCGTGCGCAGGACAATCTCGTAGCCTATAACGCCGCCAAGGCCGCCGTGACCCATCTTACAAAGTCGGTTGCGCTGCATTGCGCCAGAAAGGGCTATGGTATCAGGTGCAATTCGATCCATCCCGGCGCCATCCATACTCCGATCCTTGAAAAGGTCATGGCGCAGGTCGAGGACGGGCAAGCGCTTTACGACACTTGGGTTGCGAGCCATCCGATTGGGCGACTGGGTACGCCGGAGGAGATTGCGGCCATCGCTGTTTATCTGGCGTCGGATGAGGCGGGATTTACCACAGGGGCCGAATTCCGTGTGGATGGGGGCAGTTCTATATGAACCGCATCTCCTTTGCCTCCGGAATCGTACCGGAATTCGGCCCTTTGGAAACGATTGAAGCGGCATCCGCTGGTGGATTCGACGCGACAGGATTGTGGATCGAACCCGAAAACTGGACGGCGACGATGACGCGCGAAGCGCGGGCGATGCTTTGTGACACCGGCCTGGAACTGCTTGATGTCGAGGTCATCTGGATCAAGCCGGAATGCGATATGGCCTTGCACAAGGCCTGTATCGACATCGGCGCCGAACTCGGCGCAAAGAATGTGCTGTGCGTTTCATCAGATCCCGACATGGGGGCGACAGCCGCTCAACTGAGCGAATTATGCGTACATGCCGAGGGATCGGGGATGCGCGTGGCACTCGAGTTCGGTATATTTACCGAAGTGAAAAACCTGCGCATGGCAATGGCCGTGCTCGATGTCGTAGCTCACCCGCTCAGGGCATTGTTGATCGACCCCATCCACGTTGACCGGTCAGGCAGCAGCCTTGCCGAGATCGCGGTTATTCCTGACGAACTTCTGCCCTATGCACAATTTTGTGACGCACCGGCAAAGCGGCCCAATCCGGATGATTTTGATGCCATTATTGCGGATGCGATAGACTTGCGCATGCAATGTGGCGAGGGCGGCCTACCTCTTGTCGACCTATACAATGCGATGCCGAGCGGTATTCCACTCAGCATCGAATTGCGTTCCAAAATTCTGCGCGACGCCTATCCCGATCCTGCGGAACGCGCGAAAGTTGTTGCTACTGCGACCCGCGCCTGGTTGGCAAAGCAGGCCTGTTAGAGCCGCCGGAACGCCGCGCTGGCGAGCCAGCCGAGCCCAAGCGAAAGGGCAATAGCACACAGGCCGTAGAGAAACGGCGATGTGTCTGCCGAAACAGCGACGAACCGCTCGAAACCGGATTTCCGGATCACGATGTCGCGTGTCGCTGCCGCCAGAATCCTGCCGTCCCGGATAAGGAAAGTCTCCGCCGTGTAATGCCCGATCGGCACCCGCGCGGGGATGGGCAGGCGGACCCGGTAGAGCACACCATTGGTGATCTCGACCGAACCTGGCTGATCGACGAACAGTTCATTCTTGCTCCGTTGACTGATCAGCCCGTTTTCGAACCGTGCCTGTTTATCCTGCGAACCGGCATTGGCGGGCGAAAGCTGGATATTTCCAAGGCCCAGTTCGTAAATTGCGGCGGTGCGTTCATCGATGAGCTTATCCAGCGGTCGCGACGTGGCGACGGCATAATAACCCGGCGCGGACTGAAAACGTGCACTATCCGCATTGGCCCAGATTGTTCCAAGGAGCCGTTGCTTTTCGCGCACCAGAATGCGCTGGCTCGGTCCCTTGAGCACAACAGCTATATCGGCATCGCGTTGCGGAAATCGCCCGTCAGGATAAAGGATCGCTCCAAACAGCAACAGCTCGGCACCGGTGAAACTATAGACGATGTCAACATTGCGCTGCGATACATCGGGAACAAGAATGGGCTCGTTCGCCGCCAGTGCAAAGGGCGCCAGAAAAAGGAGGGTCAGCGCGCGGATCATCCGAGCAATTCGATCGTGAAAAGCTCCGGCGGGCGATAGGTCAGGCCGAGGAACATCCGGAATGCGACAAGCAGAACGATGACGGCGAGCGCCATGCGCAGCTTTTGCGGCGGAAGCCGGACCGCAAGCCGGGCTCCAAACTGCGCTCCGAATACGCCTCCGATCAGGAGTAATCCGGCCAGCACAATATCAACCGCATGCGTCGTGAATGAATGGACCATCGTCGTGAAGGCCGTCACCAGAATGATCTGAAGCAACGATGTGCCGACAACAACGCGCGCCGACATGCCGAGCAGGTAGATCATGGCTGGCACCACAATAAACCCGCCACCGACGCCCAGCAAAACAGTCAATATGCCAGCGAAAACGCCAAGGCCGAGCGGAGCCAGTGGCGAAATATAGATGCCCGATTTGTAGAATCGCCAGCGAAACGGGAGGTTTGCGACGAGCGGGTGATGGTGAACCTTGCGAGCCTGCGCGGGCTCGCCGGAGCGCTCGGCCTTTATATCGCGCCAGGCATCGCGCGCCATCAACCAGCCGATCGAGCCGAGCATCGCGACATAGAGGATGTTGATTGCGGTATCGATCTGCCCAAGACCACGAAGTGCCTCGAACAACCAAGCCCCTGCCAATGCGCCAACCACTCCGCCTGCCGCTAGCAGCAGCCCCATTGGCAGATCAACGCCACCCCGTTCCCAATGCGCAAGCACGCCGGAAACGCTGGCACCTGTTACTTGCGTTGCCGCTGATGCAGCAGCAACCGTCGGGGGAATGCCGTAGAAAATGAGCAAGGGAGTCGTCAGAAACCCTCCGCCGACACCAAACATGCCGGACAAGAGGCCAACCATCCCGCCGAGCAGGATCATGGTCAGGATGTTGACCGACATATTGGCTATCGGAAGGTAGATCTGCATCGGCTTGGCCCCACCCTAACGCCCTGCAGTCGCGGGGCCAAGCAGGCAATAGGAAAAACGGGCATTCCCGATCCGGTGGTGTCCGTCTTGCCCGCATGACCAATGTTCCCTAATCGTTCAGAATAATGAACACCCCCGCGCAGATCATTGACCCGCCCTATCTGAAGCGACTGAACCCTCCGCAACGCGATGCCGTGCTGACAAGTGAGGGTCCGGTGCTGATGCTCGCAGGGGCGGGCACTGGCAAGACGGCTGCGCTCACGGCGCGACTCGCACACCTGATCGCCACCCGCCGCGCATGGCCATCGGAGATTCTGGCCGTCACCTTTACCAACAAGGCGGCGCGCGAGATGAAGGAACGCGTGGGGCAGATCATAGGTGATGCCGTCGAAGGCATGCCATGGCTCGGCACTTTCCATGCGATCGGTGCCAAGATGCTGCGGCGCCATGCCGAACTGGTCGGTCTGCAATCCAACTTCACGATTCTCGACACGGACGATCAAATCCGCCTGCTCAAACAGGTCATCCGGCTCGCCGACCTCGATGAGAAACGCTGGCCTGCACGACAATTGGGGGGGTTGATCGATCAGTGGAAGAATAAAGGCCTGACGCCAAAGGATATCGATGCGGGCGAAAGCGAACGCTTCGGTAATGGCCGGGGCGGGGAACTTTACCAGATTTACCAGGATCGGTTGAAGGCGCTCAACGCCTGCGATTTTGGAGACCTGCTGCTCCACGTCCTGACCATCCTGAAGGGACATCGCGACGTTCTTGAGCAGTATCAGCAACGCTTTAAATACATCCTGGTTGATGAATATCAGGATACCAACGCCGTCCAGTATCTTTGGCTGCGCCTGTTGGCACAAACCCGAAAGAACATCTGCTGCGTCGGCGATGATGATCAGTCGATCTATTCCTGGCGCGGGGCAGAAGTGACCAATATCCTCCGTTTCGAGCAGGATTTTCCAGGTGCGGCGATCATCCGGCTCGAGCAGAATTATCGCTCGACCCCACATATCCTCGCGGCAGCGTCAGGCTTGATCGGCCACAACGGCGGACGCCTTGGAAAGACGCTTTGGACGGAGGTTGATGACGGCGAAAAGGTCGACGTGATTGGCGTGTGGGACGGACAAGAGGAGGCCCGCCGCGTAGGGGAGATGATGGAAACCCACCAACGCGATGACGGATCGCTTGACGACGTTGCAATCCTTGTGCGCGCCCAATTCCAGACGCGCGAATTCGAGGATCGCTTTATTTCCATCGGCCTGCCCTATCGTATCATCGGCGGATTCCGTTTCTATGAGCGCGCCGAGATACGCGATGCGCTGGCCTATCTGCGGCTGGTCAACCAGCCGGCCGACGATCTGGCGTTCGAAAGGATCGTCAACCAGCCCAAACGAGGGCTGGGCGACAAGGCGATGGCCAAACTCCAGACGCTGGCCCGCGCCGAAGGCATGCCGTTGAGCCATGCGGCCGCCAGGATCATCGACAGTGACGAACTGACGCCGCAGGCGCGTCGTGCGCTTTCCGGCTTTGTCAGCGATCTTGCCAGTTGGCGCGACCGCGCGCGCGATCTGCCCCATCCCGAACTTGCTCGCGCGATCCTCGACGAAAGCGGTTATACCGCGATGCTGCAGGCCGACAAATCGGCTGAAAGCGCAGGCCGTCTCGAAAACCTGAGCGAACTTGCCCGCGCAATGGAAGACTATGAAACGCTGGGCGCATTCCTTGAACATGTCAGTCTCGTTATGGACAATGATGCTGCGACGGCTGAAGAAAAGGCAACCATCATGACAATCCATGCCGCAAAGGGGCTGGAATTCGATCGCACGTTTCTCGTCGGTTGGGAGGAAGGGGTTTTCCCTTCGCAACGCGCGCTCGACGAAGGCGGCTTGAAAAGCCTCGAAGAGGAACGTCGTCTCGCCTATGTCGCGTTAACCCGCGCGCGGCACCGGTGCACAATCCTCCACGCGGCCAACCGTCGCATCTACGGCCAGTGGACATCGAGCATCCCGTCCCGGTTCATAGCCGAGCTTCCCGAAGCGCACATCACCAGCGAAACGACGATGAGCGGCGGCGAAAGCATGTGGCGGGCGAACTGGTCAGAACAAACGGACCCGTTTGCCCATCTCCAACGCGGAGCGGGGCGCGGTCCGGGTTGGCAGCGTGCAGCGGCGGGGGCATATTCAACCCAGCCGACCCGCATTGTCGAAGCACGAGGAAGCGCCGTGAGCCTCGGCAACAAGGGCCGCAGCGACGTTTCAATCGGGCAACGGATTTTTCATACGAAGTTTGGCTATGGCATGATTGCAGAAATCGAGGGCAACAAGCTTGAAATCGATTTTGAGCAGGCGGGTAGGAAACGTGTTCTCGACAGCTTCGTGAGCCTTGCCTAAGCGCGCCAGATGAATAATGTTTCCGAGGTCGCATACGGGGTCGCCCATTCAAGCGGCATTATGGCGCTGGTCGCCAAGTATGAAGCCGTCAAGATTGCGATAGCCACCTGGGTCGGGATTGATGACTGGCTGATCCATTCGCAATTCGGAATGATCATATTTGTGCTGTCGGCCATTGCGATGCGCAAGCCGCTCGGGTCGGTGTTGCCCGTCACGTTGGTGATCGTCAGCGAAGGTCTCAATGAGTACCTCGACAAGCTGAACTACGGATCATGGCGCTGGCCCGATACCAGCCGTGATCTGATCTTCACAATCGGTTGGCCATTGATCCTTTTCCTTTGCGCCCGCATCGGTTTGCTTCGGCGCGATTGAATGGCAAAGCCCCAATCACCGCTCGCGTTTCGCGACTATCGCCTCTACTGGATCGCCCGTTTTTCGGCAGTGCTGGCTCAGGTCGGGATGGTCGTGGTCATCGGCTGGCAGGTCTATGACGTTGCCCGCACCGATTATGGAATGGACCCCAAGGCCGCGGCGTTTCAGCTCGGCCTGATCGGTATTGCACAGTTCCTGCCGCTGCTGCTGCTGATGCCGGTCGCCGGCTGGATGGCCGACCGGTTTGACCGGCGGATTGTCTCGGTCGCGGCCATCACGCTCGACATGGCCAACGCGCTCGCGCTGGGCTGGATGACGATGCAGGGCACTCTGACACTCCCCGCATTGTTCACGATCGCGGCGCTTCATGGCGTCGTTCGTGCGTTCAACGGGCCGTCGCTGAGTTCGCTAGCGCCCAATCTTGTTCCCCCGGCTTCGCTGCCACAGGCAATCGCGATGAGCAGCATCGCCTGGCAGACCGGGGCAATCATGGGCCCCGCGCTGGGCGGTCTTACCTATGCCGCGAGTCCCGCATCGCCCTATTGGATCGCGGCCGCGCTGCTTGCCATTTCGGCGCTATCAGTGATTGCAATCCGGCCGGTTGCGCGCATTTCCATCAAGGGCGGTTCGCATCCGCTGCGCCAGATGATCGACGGGCTTGCCTATGTAAGAGCACATCGCTTCCTGCTCGGCGCGATCACGCTCGACCTGTTTGCCGTCCTGCTTGCCGGAGCCACGGCGCTGCTTCCCGTTTATGCCCGCGACATATTGATGGTCGGGCCGCAAGGGCTGGGCTGGCTTCGAAGCGCGCCGGCGCTGGGGGCAACAATCATGGCGTTGTGGTTTTCGTTTCGCCCGCTTGCAAACAACGTCGGCGCAAAGATGCTTGGCGCGGTCATTGTCTTTGGTGCGGCGACGATCGTGTTCGGCTATTCGACCAATCTGTGGCTTTCGCTTGGCATGCTGGTGATCCTCGGAGCGGCCGACATGCTCTCGGTCTATGTCCGGTCTTCGCTTACCCAGCTCTATACACCGGACGAGATGCGCGGCCGCGTCAACGCGGTGTCGCAGCTTGCCATATCAGGCTCGAATGAGCTGGGCGAAGCACAATCGGGCCTTGCCGCGGCCCTCGTCGGGCCGGTGGGCGCTGTTGTGATCGGCGGCGGCGGCGCGATTGCCGTGACGATCATCTGGGCCTATATTTTCCCTGAGCTTCGCCGCGCGAAGACGTTCAATCCGCCAAGGGAGATGCAGACATGAAGGCAGCCAACATTCTCGAAACCATTGGCAATACGCCCCATATTCGTGTTTCCCGACTGTTTCCGGATGCCGAAGTCTGGATAAAGTCCGAACGCGCCAACCCCGGCGGATCGATCAAGGACCGCATCGGCCTCGCCATGATCGAGGACGCCGAACGGTCGGGCGCGCTCAAACCCGGCGGCACGATTGTCGAACCCACGTCGGGCAATACCGGCATCGGCCTTGCAATGGTGGCTGCGGTCAAAGGGTACAAGCTCGTCCTCGTCATGCCCGAAAGCATGTCAATCGAGCGCCGTCGGCTGATGCTGGCATATGGTGCCAGCTTTGACCTGACGCCGCGCGAAAAGGGCATGAAGGGTGCGATCGAGCGGGCCATCGAGATTGTCTCCACCACACCCGGCGCGTGGATGCCTCAACAATTCGAAAACCCCGCCAATATCGAGGTCCATGTCCGCACCACTGGCCCTGAAATCCTCGCCGACTTCAAGGACACGCCGCTCGATGCGCTGATCACCGGGGTCGGCACCGGCGGGCATATCACCGGCGCCGCGCAATTCCTGAAGAAGGCGTGGCCCGGCCTCAAGGTCTATGCTGTCGAGCCGACCTTGTCCCCCGTGATCAGCGGCGGCAGCCCTGCCCCCCACCCCATCCAGGGCATCGGCGCGGGCTTTATCCCGGCCAATCTCCACACCCAGTTGCTCGACGGCGTGATTCAGGTCGATCCGGCGGACGCCAAGGCTATGGCTCGCCGTTGTGCGACGGAAGAGGGCATGTTGGTCGGCATCTCGTCCGGCGCGACACTGGCAGCCATCGCCCAGAAACTGCCCGACCTGCCCAAGAATGCGCGGGTGCTGGGCTTCAATTATGACACCGGCGAGCGTTATCTGAGCGTTCCGGACTTCCTTCCGGAATAACGTTCCATCCACCCTGAAGCGCAGCTTCGGGGAGGACGCTTATGTCCGCAGTTGGGGGAGTCCGACTAGGCGGCTTTTGGCGCGCACCTATGAAAAAGCCGACATTATTTTGGATTGCGACCACGGATCGGCTGTCGCTGTCCTATCGATCAGTCACGCCAGAGAGTTGATCAATAGAGCTGAAGTTTAGATTAAAGTGATTGCCCAAAACTTGAGTTCTCAATTCGACAGACGGTCGCCAGCAATCGACGACGGAGCGATGCTCGAATTGCCGTACCCATTCGCCCCTGCTAGCCTTTCTGTTGGGCATCGGCTCGGGAAGAATGCTATGATCAACCGCCGATATTTTGCCGGCCTGCTGGTAGGGGGGACGGCGATATCCGCTCTACAGCCATCATTCGCGGCCGGATATGTGACAAGTTCGAGGAAAGATGAGGTGTCCTCTCTCCGCGCATTTGCAGAAATGACGCATCCGCGAGGATGGGAGGCGAAATCGAACATAGAATGGCGCAGACGCTGGGAGCAACTAAAGCTAAGTGCTGAATCTCTATCAGATGGTGCCTATTTCGTGGAGACGCGGCGAGCACTGGGCTGGTTCGAGGACGGGCACACCACCGTACTCCCGTTCGAGTTTACGGGCGGAGTTCCGGATGTATTGAAACAGGGGCCATTTGGCTTGACATTGCCGTTGCGTGCTCGGGTTTTTGATGATGGTGCTTTCATCGTTTCAACTGCAAATGGAGCGGCATCCATTGCGGGCAAAAGGATTGACAGAATTGGGGCACTTTCTGCTGACGCGCTGATCAGAGAGGTGGCGAGGGATTGGCCTGGAAGTACGGCATGGGCGCACCGTTGGGCGGGCTTCCCCTTTTCGCGTCCGGCCTTGTTGCAAGCGTTGGGCGCGTGCAGCGATCCGAACGTCCCAATCTCAATCGACTTAGCTGATCGCCGAAAAGTGATTAATCAACGGATAAGCCCCGTGAGCAATTCAGGAATCGAGTTCCAGGATATGCGCCGCAGCACGTCACGGATTGAGCGTGCGGCGACCGAAGCGCAGTCGGTAAATTTTGTGTTGCCAATGCCTGACGCGAAAACGCTGTATGTCAAAATTGATGAAATGGCCGATGTTGATCGGAAGAGCTTTGAGTCGCTGACGCGCGATTGCATTGCAGCCTTTGCAGATTCCGAACAGGAACGGCTGGTCATCGATCTCAGACTCAACGGCGGCGGCAACAATTTTCTGGCAGAGCCACTTCGTCGAATCATTGCGTCGTCCCGGTTCAATCAGTCCGGAAAGCTCTATGTATTAATAGGCCCGAGAACATTTTCAGCGGCTCAAAATTTTGCCAATCGGCTTGAGCGGGAGACGTTTGCGTTATTCGTTGGTACACCTACCGGAGGCCGGCCCAACCATTTTGGGGATGCCGCGTCGTTTGTTGGTAGCGCGACGGGGCTTACTTCGATTGTCTCGACGATTCCGTGGTTTGATTCCTACCCGTTTGACAAAAGGCATTGGATCATGCCGGACTTGCAGGTTCCGGAGCTTTTTGCGGATTGGCAGGCTGGGCGCGATCCTGCGCTTGATCTCGCCCTAAGCCACAAGCCCGATCAGTTGATCGACGAACTAAATGTGGATCGGATATACTACTACAACCGCAAGTCTCAGCTTGTTGAGTGGCAGCCATTCTGGGATAAAGCTACGCCGTAGCGGTCAACGTATCGGCCGTTCATTCTTTGCGCACCGAACAACGTCAATGAACCCGACAAAACCTCTGCTTTCAAGCAAGGTGAAAGACGCCTGCTACGTCCGCAATTAGAGGATGCCCTCAACCGGTCGCTGCAACACACTGGCTAAATCTGTCAGCTGGTGTTTCAAAGAGCAATGTCTTTCGCGGCCGTTCGTTGAGCTGTCGCGCGATCGCGTCCTGGCTGTGCGAAACTTGTAGCGATTTTCGGAGAGTCCGGGGCGATTCCCCTGTGTCGTCCGCATCGCTTGCGCCAGTGCGTCGTCATAGGCCATGATCAATTACCTGTGCAACTTATCGGGCGTTGCAAACCCGCGCAACAAAGTGATCCGCCGCGATTGTTCAACAAACCCACGGTAAAGAAGGATCGGATACAAAAAAAGGCCCGGCAGGATCGCTCCCGCCGGGCTCTTGCTTTCAGTCAGTCCCGATTAGTCGCGTGAGCCCATGAAGCTCAGCAGGAACTGGAACATGTTGACGAAGTCAAGATAGAGCGAGAGAGCGCCCATGATGACCGTCTTGCCCATCATGTCCGTGCCCGCGACATAGGAATACATAGACTTGATCCGCTGCGTGTCATAGGCGGTCAACCCTGCAAACAGCAGCACGCCAATGAAACTGATCACCAGCGAGAAGGTACTCGACTGCATGAAGATGTTGATGATGCTCGCGATCAGGAGACCGACAACGCCCATGATCAGGAACGTGCCCATGCCCGTCAGATCCTTCTTCGTCGTATAGCCCCACAGGCTGAGGCCTGCGAATGCACCGGCCGTCGCAAAGAAGGTCTGTGCGATCGAGGTGCCAGTATAGACGAGGAAAATCGTCGACATCGACAGGCCCATCACGGTTGCAAAACCCCAGAACGTCGCTTGTGCGGCGGCCGTTGACATGCGGTTGATGCCGAAGCTCAGCGCCATGACGAAAGCCAGCGGCGAAAACATGATCACATATTTGAGGATGCCGGGCCCGCCCATAATGGACTGGGCATATCCGCTCTGCGCAAACAGCAGCGCGACGATGCCGGTCAGCATCACGCCCGAAGCCATATAGTTGTAAACGGACAGCATGTAGGAACGCAGGCCCGCATCATAAGCGGCGCTTTGCGTGCCAGCAGCGGTGCCCAGCGGGGCACCGACAACGCGGGGATCGGACCAATTGGCCATCGTGATTTCACTCCTTTGCCCGGTGAAAAGCACCGGATGAAGACAATATCGGTAGAAACCTTTAAAAATTCAAGCGAAACCGGACGAGATGCACAGACTCTTCGTCGCACTCCGCCCACCCCTTTCTGTCCGCACCCTGCTCTGCAGCATGATGGAGGGTGTGGCCGACGCACGTTGGCAGACTGATGACCAGATCCACATAACGCTGCGTTTCATCGGTGAAGTGGACAGCCGCATGGCCGAAGACATTGGCCTCTCTCTCCAAACCGTCCATCATCCTCCCTTCGAAATCGCCCTTGACGGGATCGGGACGTTTGACCGGAAAGGGCGGATCGACGCGCTTTGGGCCGGTCTTTCGCCGACTGACTCCCTCACCACACTCCACCGAAAAATTGACCATACCCTGATCCGGACCGGATTGCCGCCCGAAGCCCGCGCCTATCACCCGCATTTAACCCTCGCCAGATTCGGTCGTCACGGTGGCAAAGTCTCAAGCTTTGCAGCGCTTCATGCAGGCTTATCCAGCGCGCCATTCCGGATCGAGTCATTTGGATTGTTCGAAAGTCACCTTGGCAACACCGGTGCGCGATATGAGCAGATTGTGCGCTATGCTCTTTCGTGAGTGGCGACGAATCGGATTATCGGAATTTGCCTTCCTTAGACAAATGAGCGCGACGCTGTCAAGATATATGTGCCAGATAGGTTTCTAAATAGATCATAGCGTTAATTTCTACTTCGGCTGCGCCTTTTTTGCAGCCATGACTTCGCGGAAACGTCGCGCCCAGTTGGGTTTGACCTCTTGTGAGCCGCGCGCGATGGCAAGCGCATCGGCATGAACATCAGCCGTGACAACCGAGCCTGCCGCAACGATTGCGCCATCGCCAATCGTAACCGGCGCGACCAGCGCGGAGTTCGAGCCTATAAAGGCTCCAGCCCCGATTTCGGTACGATACTTCAGGAACCCGTCATAA
>JANNLW010000311.1:0-9588 GCA_031397145.1 Sphingomonadales bacterium
GTTCGATCTGTTCGCGAACCTCCCGCATAGCCGGTTTCCCGGCGGAAAACTGCTGCAACGTCCGCTCGCGACACTCGGCTTGATGTGGTATGCGCTAAGGGACAGGCTGTGATTGATCGTTACCGTCTCGCCGCTTTGCGCGCGGATGAGTCGGCGTATTTCGAAGCGCGATCCCCCAATTCAGCCGCACATGCGCGCGCACGGACGCGGCACTGGCACGAAGGCGTGCCTTTCCACTGGATGCACGATTGGCCAAGCCCGTTTCCGCTTGTCGTTGCCGAGGCCAAGGGCGCGCAATTGAAAACAGTTGACGGCCTGTTACTTGACGATTTCTGTCTGGGTGACACGGCGGCAATGTTTGGCCACTCCCCGCAACCGGTCGTCGAGGCTTTGGCGAGACAGTCGGCGGTCGGGTTAAGCACCATGTTGCCAACGGCAGAGACCGAATGTGTCGGCGATCTTCTCGCCGCACGGTTTGGGCTCCCGTTCTGGCAAGTAACGACGACCGCTTCGGAAGCAAATCGTGCCGTCATACGCTGGTGTCGCGCCGTCACGGGTCGGCACAAGATCTTCATATTCAATGGCTGCTATCACGGCGCAGTCGATGATGTTTTTGTCGATCTCCGGGATGGTGTGCCGGAAACAAGACGCAGCCTTTTGGGGCAAGTGACTGACCTTACTGCGACGACTTCGGTTGTGGAGTTCAACGATCGAGCCGCTCTGGATGCGGCACTGGCAGCCGGGGAAATTGCCTGTGTCCTTGCCGAACCGGTCATGACGAATGTCGGCATGATCCTGCCCGAACCGGGGTTTCTTGAATATCTGCGTGAAGCAACCTCACGGACAGGAACCTTACTCGTCTGGGATGAGACCCACACAATTTCATCGGGCTGGGGTGGGCATAGCGGGACGCACGGACCGGCCGGCGACATGCTCGTGATTGGAAAGTCGATCGGTGGCGGGGTTCCTTGCGCCGCTTTCGGCTTCAGCGCCGAACTGGCCCGACGAATGACAGCAGCACGTGACGCACTTCCTGCGGGCCATTCAGGCATCGGTACCACGCTTTCGGCAAATGCCCTTGCAACCGCCGCAATGCGGGCGATGCTGGAGCAGGTGATGACCGAGGCGGCCTATTCTCACATGCTCGGGCTGGCGGGTCAGCTTGTCGAAGGCCTGAACGTCGTCATTTCGCAGCATGCCTTGCCTTGGCATGTCACCAATGTGGGCGCGCGCGTCGAGCTTATCTGCACGCCAGTGCCACCTCGTAACGGAACTGAGGCGCGCAACGCGATGGATCACGAATTGGAGGCACTGCTCCATCTGATGCTGGTCAATCGCGGTATCCTGCTGGCGCCGTTTCACAATATGATGCTGGTGAGCCCGGCCACCACAGCCGATCAAGTTGACAGGCTGATACGTGGGATCGATGAATCCGTTGCGATGATCCTCAACAAGAACAGGACTTCAATCTGATGGCAGACTGGCGCACAAGCCGAAGCAACACTGGTTCCACACCCAGGGAAATGGACACTCAATGACCGCGAAATCCTCACTCCAGATCGCTCCGTTTGCCGAGGCAGAGGCGTTTTTCTCCGCACATCCCGAAATTGATGCGATTGATGTCATCTTCACCAACATGTGCGGCGTTCCGCGCGGCAAGAGATTGCGCCGGCACGAGGTTCTTGGTGTCTACAAGTCTGGGCGCTTCCTGCCTGGCTCGGTTCTAATCGTTGATATTACAGGGCGTGACACGGTCGAAACAGGGCTGGTTTGGGAAGATGGTGATGCGGACAGGCAGGTCTGGCCGATCCCCGGTACGCTTGTCGCAGCCCCTTGGGCAGGCCCAAAGGCAGGGCAGTTTCTGACCGGTTTTTATGAATTGGACGGTGCACCAAACGATCTTGATCCCCGTCACGTGCTCGGCGGCGTGGTCGATCGGATGATCGGCCTTGGTTACACGCCCGACGTGGCGGTTGAGCTCGAATTCTATCTGGTCGATGCAAAACGGGGCAAGGGCGGCCGGCCACGCCCCGCGCGCTCGCCCGTGACCGGGCAGACCCCTCACGATATTCAGGTCTATGGCCTTCAGGAGATGGACGACTTTCGACCTTTCTTTGACGATCTCTACGCCTGTGCGGATGTTCAGGGTTTGCCGCTCGAGGCCGGTATTTCGGAATATGGCCAGGGCCAGTTTGAAATGACCCTTGCCCACAAGGCCGACGCATTGAGGGCGTGCGACGAGGCGATCATGTACAAGCGGATGGTAAAATCGGTTGCCAACCGTCACGGCATGGAAGCGACATTCATGGCCAAGCCGTTCGAAGAAAGCGCCGGCAATGGCATGCACCTTCACGCATCATTGCTGGATGGTGAGGGGCGCAATGCCTTTGCCAGCGAGGATGCGGCAGGGACACCCTTACTACGCAACGCCATTGGCGGGATGCAAGCGACGATGGCTGATGCCTTCCTGGTCTTTGCGCCGAACGCTAACAGCTACAGGCGGTTCAAGGCAAACAGCTACGCGCCGGTAGCGCCAACCTGGGGGATCAACAACCGGACGGTCAGTTTTCGCGTGACAGCGGGTCCTGCTCCGACGCGACACGTCGAACACAGGATCGGGGGTGCAGATGCCAATCCCTATCTGGCAATGGCAGCCCTGCTCGCCGGAATGTGTCACGGGATCGAAAACAAACTCGATCCGGGAGCCCCTGTTTCGGGCAATGGCTATGAAGCGGAATTCGATGCGCCGCCCATGCCCGCCAACTGGTTCTCGGCGGTCGAACGGTTCGAGCAATCAGCCGTGATGAAAGACTATCTCGGTGAACGGTTCGTCAAGATGTACAGTATCGTCAAGCGGACCGAGCAGGAACAGTTTTTCGGAACCATTCCGGTGCTGGACTATGACTGGTATTTGCGAACCGCCTGAGGCAGCCCATGCAACTCAGCGGCGGTTGTCGCGCGGTGCAAAAAGGGCGTTGAGGAGGCTTAGGAAAATTGCGGGACGCATTTTGATTCTCGGTGTTGTTAGATGATCGCGACATGCGAACATTCACAGTATATATGTTGCAGTGCACAAAAAGTCAACCCGATGGCGATACATGCGTGCTGGAGTATCTCGATTCTGCTTGGCCTGCGGGGACTTCTGCGCGCGGGACGCCGGAATGCACGGCGGTTTGGCAGCCGGGTCGACTGCCACACCCATACGGGATCGCGATGCCACTAAAAATCGCTTTTCTAAGACGTGATTCCAGTTCATCTTGTGATTGAGAGCGCTCTAACAAAAAGGGGTTGGCATATGGACGGACGGAAAAATTTGAAGAAACTGATTTCTGACAGGCGTTCGCTCCTCAAGGGAATGGGTGCCGTCGCGATCGGGATCAGTTTTGGTGGCGCGCTGGCTGGTTGTGGAGAGGCAAGCAAATCCGGTTCTGGCACGAAGATCGCGTCGACCGGCGAGGAACCAAAACTCAATTTCTACAATTGGGACACTTATATCGGTGAAACCACGCTCGACGACTTTAACGGCGCAAGCGGGGTTGACGTCAACATGTCGCTGTTCGCGACCAATGACGAGCTCTTTGCCAAGCTGCGCGCCGGAAACCCCGGCTTTGACGTGATCGTACCCTCGAACGATTTTGTCGAACGCATGGTGCAATCAGACATGATCATTCCGCTCGACAAGGCGCAGATCCCCAATTTCAAGAATGTTGATCCGGCGTTCATCGACGTTGCCTATGATCCGCAACGCAAATATTCGATTCCCTACACCTGGCTTGTGCTTGGCATTGGATATCGCAAGTCCAAAGTGAAGCCTGCACCAGACAGCTGGAAAGTGCTTTTCGATTCGGATCAGTACAAGGGCAAGATCTCGCTCTTGTCCGAGGCTGGTGACCTGTTCCGCCTGTACGGGAAATATCTCGGCAAATCGGTCAACGAACTCACCCCGGCAGACATCAAGGTGATCGAAGCCATGATGATCAAGCAGAAGCCCTTCGTCAAAGCGTTCCATGAGGACAATGGCCAGGATCTGCTGGTCAAGGGGGAGGTCGATCTCGTTCTGGAATATAATGGCGACATTGCACAGAAGATGATTGAGGATCCGGACATTGGCTTCATCGTGCCCAAGGAAGGGAGCCAGCTCAATTCGGATACGCTCTGCATTCCCAAAGGTGCGCCGCATCCCAAGAATGCTCATGCCTTCATCAACTATCTGCTCGACGGAGAGGTCGGCAAGAGCATAACCGAAACGATCCAGTATCCGACGCCGAATGCAAAGGCCAAGGAACTGATGGGTGATGCCTATGCCCAGAACAAGGTGATCTTCCCACCGGCAGACGTCATGGCAAAATGCGAATATGCAAAGTTCCGCAATGACATTCAGCCGATTTACGAAGAGGCGTTCACCCGCGTTCGCGCCGCATAACAGGACTGTAAAATATGCAGGACTGGAAGCAGCACCGAGGTAATTTTGCCGCTATCGCGTCTGCGCCGACGCTTTGGCTGCTGCTGTTCTTTGCGGTCCCGCTGGCCATCATGTGGGCGTACAGTTTCGGCAGCAATGAAGGCCTGACGTCGATCAAGATTACGGGAACTTTCGCCAACTATGCGCGGGCGATCGAGCCGCTTTATCTTGAAATCTTTGGAAAATCGGTCGCCGTTGCGGCATTGACGACGGTCATATGCCTGGTCGTGGGCTTTCCAATCGCCATGGCCATCGCTTTTGCGAGCCCCAAATGGAAGCCATGGCTGCTGCTGCTGATTATGTTGCCTTTCTGGACCAACCTTCTCATCCGCACCTACGCGCTGCTTTCGTTACTTGGGACGCGGGGGGTGGCCAATCAAATGCTCGGTTGGCTATGGGCCAAGGCAAGCGCTTTGCTTATGATGGTTGGCGCTAGCCCACTCGATCCGTTCGAGCCATTGCCGCTCCTCTACAATAATTTCGCGGTGGTGTTCGGGCTTGTCTATGTCCATTTGCCGTTCATGGTCCTGCCGCTCTATGCGGCGCTCGATCGACTCGACAAGTCGCTGATCGAGGCCAGCCTCGATCTTGGCGCCGGGCACTGGCAGACCATCAACCGGATCATCATGCCATTGGCGGCACCAGGGATCATTTCCGGATTGATCATTACTTTCGTGCCCGCTCTCGGGTCCTATCTGACGCCCGACCTGATGGGCGGCACGGACAGCCAGATGATTGCCAATGTTGTCGAACGCCAGTTCAAGCGCGCGAATGACTGGCCGTTCGGCGCCGCGCTCTCCTTCGTGCTGATGTATGCAACATTCATCCTGATTGCGTTGCAGGCGCTCCGAAACCGGAAAGCGGAGGCAAGGCATTGAGTTTTTTCAAGCGTACGCCGCTCGCCCCGCTGGAATATACCAAGCGGCTTTGGATGCGAAGCTGGATCGCGGCCGTCACGATCTTCCTATATGCACCTTTGCTGGTGCTGTTCGTCTTCAGTTTCAACGACAGCAAGGCCAATGTCGTCTGGCGCGGCTTTACCTTCAAATATTATGGCAAGGCCTTCAAGAACGAGTCGCTTATGGCGGCGCTTGGAAATTCGTTGACGATTGCCTTTCTCGCCACAGTGTTCAGCCTGGTGCTGGGTGCGCTGGCCGCCGTGATGCTCTGGAAGTTCCGCTTCCCGATGAAGGCGGGCATGGAAGGCGCGATGGCCTTGCCAATTGTGGTTCCGGAAATCTGTATGGGCGTTGCGATGCTGATGTTTTTTGCCTCCGTCGGATGGCCGACGGATCTGCCCTGGCCTCTCAACCTCAGTGCGATCACGATTGCCCATATCACCTTTTGCTTTCCATTCGTGACCATGGTCGTTCGCGCCCGTCTTACCAATTTCAACAAGGAGGAGGAGGAGGCCGCGAAAGATCTTGGCGCAAGCGAATGGCAAGCCTTTCGCGATGTCTTGCTCCCGCATATGAAGCCGGGCCTTATAGCAGGGGCCCTTCTTGCCTTTACCCTCAGCCTTGATGATTTCGTGATCACCTTCTTCACGAGTGGACCCAACACGACGACTTTCCCGGTCAAGGTCTATTCGATGGTCCGTTTTTCGGTCACGCCGGAGGTCAATGCCGTTTCGGCCTTGCTCATTCTCCTGACCATTATCCTCACCACCATAGCGCTCAAATTACAGGATATTTCGAGCGGGGCAGGAACACATCCATGAGCGAACCCATCATCCAGATCAAAAACGTGACCAAGCGCTTCGGCAACATGGTCGCCGTAGACAATGTTTCGCTCGACATCGTCGCGGGCGAATTCTTCGTGATGCTCGGCCCGTCCGGGTGCGGAAAGACAACCTTGCTTCGCATGATCGCGGGATTTGAATTGCCGACCGAGGGCCAGATCCTGATCGATGGCCAGGACATGGCCGGGGTGCCGCCGAACAAGCGTCCGGTGAACATGGTCTTCCAGTCCTATGCGGTGTTCCCGCACATGAGCGTGCTCGACAATGTGGGCTATGGCATGAGAATCGCCGGAACGGCCAAGGCGGAAATTCGTGCTCGGGCCGAAGAGTCACTTGCGCTGGTCAAGCTCGAAGGGCTTGGCGCGCGCATGCCTGACCAATTGTCAGGTGGCCAGCGACAGCGCGTCGCCCTTGCGCGCAGCCTGGTCATGCGGCCAAAGGTCCTGCTCCTTGACGAGCCTCTGTCCGCCCTTGACGCAAAGCTGCGCGCCCAGATGCAGTTCGAACTTGCCGACCTTCAGGACAAGGTGGGCATCACGTTTGTCACTGTCACGCATGATCAGGATGAAGCGCTATCGATGGCCAGTCGCATCGGGGTCATCAACAAGGGTCATGTCGCGCAACTTGCCAAGTCGTCTGATCTTTATGAATATCCGGCCAATCGCTTTGTTGCGGACTTCATCGGGTCCGTGAACATATTTGAAGGCAAACTCGTTGTTGACGAACCGGAACAGGCCGTTGTCGATTGCCCCGAAATAGGGAAGATATTTCTCAACCACGGCGTGACCGGGCCGCATGAAGCCAATGTCTGGGCTGCGATAAGACCGGAAAAGATCACGCTCTGCAAACCGGGTGAAGCCGTTGGCGAGGGCGCGCCCGAAGGCCACAACATCGCGCACGGAACGATTCTGGGGATGTCCTATCTTGGGG
This sequence comes from Sphingomonadales bacterium, assembly GCA_031397145.1. Classification (GTDB taxonomy): domain Bacteria; phylum Pseudomonadota; class Alphaproteobacteria; order Sphingomonadales; family Sphingomonadaceae; genus Aquisediminimonas. The sequence continues at coordinate 7,134 of JANNLW010000311.1, forward strand.
ATTGCACTCTCTATGAGGTGAAACTTGAAAGCGGACGCATGATTCGTGTGTCGCGGGCCAACCTGTCGCGTTTCGATCAGGACGAATTCACCTGGGATCAGAAAGTATCGTTGAGATGGCATCCCTCAAGTCCGATTGTTCTGCTAGCCTGACATGATCAAAATTCAGGGTTGGCCGGATTGATGACTACACGTCCCGTTCTTGGCATCATTTGCTGCAATCGGATTGTGGGCACCGAAGGCGCGCAAGCTGTTATGGATCGCTATGTCCGGTCAGCGATGATCCATGCCGACGTCGCAGCGCTCCTGATCCCGTCGCTTCCCGATTTGATGACCGCAGCCGAGGTTGCGCCCCGGCTCGACGGCATATTGCTGACCGGCAGCCCCTCCAATGTTGAGCCTTTGCGCTATCAGCACGAGGACGGAAACGGGCCGTTTGACCCCGCAAGGGACGAAATCGCGTTGACCATGGTCAGTCGGATGATCGAGGCCCGAAAGCCGGTCTTTGGCATTTGCCGCGGGTTTCAGGAAATCAATGTTGCACTGGGCGGCACGTTGCGGCGCGATACGAGCGCCAGCGATCAGCTGCTCCGGCATCATGCTCCGGAGGGGGTGGAGTTCGACGCGATGTTCGATCATCGCCACCCGGTCAATCTGGCGCCGGGCGGGATCCTTGCCCATGCCTATGGGCGATCAAGCCTGGAGGTGAACTCGGTGCATTACCAAGGGATCGCCGATCTCGCTTCCTCGCTGCGGATCGAGGCCATTGCGCCGGACGGCCTGATCGAGGCCTATTCCGGCACCATTGCCGATGCGCCGGTCGTTGCCGTACAATGGCATCCGGAGTGGAAAACGGATGTGGATGCGGATAGCCAGACTTACTTCAAAATGTTGGGGCGTGCGCTTCGCGGTGACAAATTGACGACGGCACCTATTCCCTGACTGCACGTCGAAGCGCCGCTCAACGGCGCCAAATCATTCAATATTTTCAGGAGAATTCGAAATGCCGCGCAACTACAACATAGCAGAACTTCGTCGTCTCGACGTCGCGCACCATCTTCCGGCCCAGGCCGACTGGCAGGAGATTGAGAACCTAGGCGGAAGCCGCATCATCACCCATGCCGACGGATGCTATATTCATGATGGTGACGGAAACCGCATCCTGGATGGCATGGCAGGGCTTTGGTGCGTGAATATCGGCTATGGCCGACCCGAACTGGCCGAGGTCGCTGCCGAACAGATGAAGGAATTGCCCTTCTACAATACCTTCTTCAAAACCGCGACGCCGCCCACCGTCCTGTTGGCCCAGAAGATCGCCAGTCTGACCCAGAACCGGCTTCCACACGTCTTTTTCAATGCGTCGGGTAGCGAAGCCAATGATACGATCTTCCGCATGGTCCGCCATTATTGGAAGACCAAAGGCGAGCCAAACCGCAAGATCTTCATCAGCCGCTGGAATGCCTATCATGGCTCGACCGTCGCCGGCGTCTCACTCGGTGGGATGAAGGCGATGCACGCGCAGGGCGATCTGCCCATTCCCGGCATCGAACATGTCCGCCAGCCCTATTGGTACAATGAGGGGCGCGACATGAGTCCGGAGGATTTCGGGGCGGTATGTGCCCAGGCGATCGAGGACAGGATCATCGCCGTCGGCCCCGAAAACGTTGCCGCCTTCATTGGTGAACCGGTGCAGGGTGCAGGCGGCGTCATCATCCCGCCTGCCAATTACTGGCCGCTGGTCGAGGCGATTTGTCGCAAATACGGCATATTGATGATCTGTGACGAGGTCATCTGTGGCTTTGGCCGCACCGGGAACATGTGGGGCCACGAAACGATGGGCGTAAAGCCCGACATCATCGCAATGGCCAAGGGACTTTCGTCGGGCTATCTTCCGATCTCGGCTGTTGCTGTATCGGAAGCGGTCGTCAAGGTCCTCAAGACCGGCGGCGATTTCGTCCATGGTTTCACCTACTCCGGTCATCCGGTCGCGGCTGCGGTTGCGTTGCGCAATATCGAGATTCTGGAACGCGAAGGGCTGGTCGAACGGACGCGAAGCGTCACCGGCCCCTATCTGGCAAAGGCGCTCTCGACGCTCAGCACGCACCCGCTGGTTGGCGAGGTGCGTTCGGTTGGCTTGTTGGGTGCCATTGAAATCGTTGCCGACAAGACGACCGGTGCGCGCTTCGGCGGGGCCGAGGGAACGGCCGGTCCGATCGTGCGCGACCTTTGTGTCGCCAACGGGCTGATGGTGCGTGGCATCCGGGACACTATTGTGATGTGCCCGCCGCTCATCATCACGACGGAGCAGATCGACGAACTGATCGGCAAGATCCGGCTGGCGCTTGATGCCGCCGAACCGAAACTGCGCGCTATCCAGAACGGTTAAAAGTCCCGTCAAAACAACATGCTCCTGTTTACAGGAGTCACGAATCACGCAGGCACAGTGATGCGCCCTT
>JANNLW010000315.1:0-7399 GCA_031397145.1 Sphingomonadales bacterium
CCTTGGCCAATATGGGTTCTGCTTGCCATTCCTGCCGTCGCAATGATCTTTGGCGGATCGACGGGTCAGGTCGATGATGTAGAAAACGAGATGCAAAACGGCATAAGCGAACGCCGCCACGCCAAAGTGCCGTCGCCGCCGAACCAGCCAGACCAGTCCGCTGCGCGGCCCGAACAAAGCCATCAGCGGGCCGAGCGCGATCGCAACGATCATCAGCCGCGCAGACATTTCTCCGCTGGGGTGCAACAGATCCGACGCATCGACCTGACCCGTCGATCCGCCAAAGATCATTGCGACGGCAGGAATGGCAAGCAGAACCCATATTGGCCAAGGACTATTAAGAACGATTCGCAACACCGGACGCCGATAACAGCGCCGCGTTGCATTCGCAAGCGCCCGCCGTTAACCTTTTGCCAACCATGAAAGCTTAGCCATTCGGTCATGCTCCGGCCCGTTGCAATCGTTGCCCTTGTTGCCAGTCTTGCGGCCTGTGTCGGGCTGCCTCAGGGGCGTCGTCCGATAGGCCAGCGCCCGGTTCCGGTCGTTCCGAAGGGTGCCGAACTCAAACAATGCCTGGCCGATCTCAAGCAGCTTCGCGCGCAATACGCGCTGCTTCCCGATCAGGATCGCGGTGCGGGATGCTCGACCTATTCTTCGGTAGCGCTGACCAGTATCGGCATCCCGATCACCAATATCACCGCGATCCAGTGCCCGCTTGCCCGAACTCTTGCCCTATGGGCCCGCGATGCGGTGCAACCGGCGGCGCGGAATGTGTTTGGAAGTCCGGTCGTCCGGCTGGAAAGCATGGGGAGCTATAGCTGCCGCAATGTCATCGGCCGGCCGCAAATGGCAGGTACCCGTTCGGAACATGCGACGGCCAACGCCGTCGACATTTCCGGTTTCGTCCTCGCCGACGGACGTCGAATCACGGTTGAGAATGGTTGGCATGGCCCGGATGACGAACGCCGCTTCCTTCGCTCCATCCGCGGATCCGCCTGCAAACGGTTCCAGACGGTGTTGAGTCCCGACTTTAATGCAGCCCACCACGATCACCTGCATTTCGATCTGGGACGGGGACCGTTTTGTCGCTAGAGGCCGTGCAATGACTGAAACACATATTCCCGCGCGAATCTTTGCGCGCGCCGACCAGGATGCGGAAGCCGCCAAAAAGGCCATTTCCACGCCGCAAACCGAAGCGGCCTCCTATCGCCTTGCTTATCAGGACGAGGAGTTTCTGTTGCGGGAGGATCTGCGTCCAGTCCGCTTCCAACTCGAATTGCTCAAGACCGAATTGCTTCTCGACGAAGCGAAGATCGGATCCACCATTGTATTCTATGGATCCGCCAGAATTCCGGAGCCCGGTGCAAATGCCGATGCCGCGACGCAGGAAATCGCGCGTCGATTGGAGGCCAAGTCCCCCTATTACAACGTATCGCGCGAGCTTGCAGCGCTTGCCAGCCAAACAGGGCCCGACCAAGACGGCATGCGCCAATTCGTTGTTTGCTCCGGTGGCGGTCCTTCAATCATGGAAGCAGCCAATCGCGGTGCAGCCGATGTCGGGGCGGAATCGATAGGCCTCAATATCGTGCTCCCTCATGAGCAAGCACCGAACAGCTATGTGACGCCGGGGTTGAGTTTCCAGTTTCACTATTTTGCACTGAGGAAAATGCATTTCTTGCTCCGCGCCCGTGCAGTTGCAGTGTTTCCCGGCGGTTTCGGTACGCTCGATGAGATGTTCGAACTGCTAACGTTGATGCAGACAGGCAAGACGAAGCGGATGCCAGTATTGCTTTACGGCAAGGAGTTCTGGAGCCGGATCGTCAATTTTCACGCGTTGGTTGAGGAGGGAGTAATTTCTCCCGGGGATCTCGATCTGCTGACTTTTGTCGAAACGGCGCAGGAAGGCTGGGACGCCATCCAGCACTTCTACAGCAAATCCTGATCCTGAGTTGATATTATTTTGTAGCAGCGTCCGCTGGCGCGGCGGCATTCGCTTCTGCATCAGCCGCAGGAGCCGTCTCGGCTACGTCGGCCGCCGGAGGCGGCGGAACGGGCAGATTTGATCCCTGATCATTCAAATACCGGATCAAACTCGCACGATCTTCAGGATTGGACAGTCCGGCAAAACTCATTTTCGTGCCGGTGAGGTACTTCTTTGGAGATTTCAGCCATGCATCCATCGCATCCCAGTCCCAAACACCCGGCATAGCCAGCATTCCGGCAGAGTAGCCAAAGCCGGCGATATGGCCGTGCTTCTTGCCCATCACGCCATAAAGATTTGGCCCGATGCCGTTGGCGCCGCCGGATGCGATAGTGTGACAAGATGTGCACTTCTTGAAAATTTCCGCACCCTTTGCAGGATCACCCGCTGAAAAATCTACAGGCTTTGCCACCTCGCCGCCTCCGGCCCCACCCTCGGGTGTGGCATCGGCGACCTGATAGCCGCCCTTTTCGAACTCTTCGTGTTTGAAATATTCGCCCGACAGGATCGTTCCCCCCAGCGCAACTATGCCCCCGAAAAGCACCCAGCCGGCTGCTGTGTTGAAACGATCATCCATGCGTCGAACCTCTGTTCCCGAACCCCGTGAATCGTCGTCGCTTTAGTCGGGCATTGAGCGCTTCGCAAGCGGCGGCTTGTATCAAGCTTGCACCGCTGCAATCAGGCCCCTAAGCGCTGCCGGCAATGGAGAATTATCCCGCCCCCGCCCGCCCGCTTGTAGCCGCTATGACGGCCCAAGCGGCTGCCGATCCGAAGCGTGCCGTCGCATTCCAGGGCGCTCCTGGAGCCAACTCCCATATTGCGGTTCAACAGGCATTGCCTGAAGGGCTTGCGCTTCCATGTTTCAGTTTCCCCGATGCAATCGATGCCGTGCGTGAAGGGCGCGCTGCCAAGGCAATGATTCCGATCGAAAATTCGCTCCATGGGCGCGTTGCCGATATTCATTTTCTGTTGCCTGAATCAGGGCTGGTCATCACCGGCGAATATTTCCTGCCGATCACCTACGCACTGATGGGTACCGGGCCACTTGAGGGTGTCAAACAGGCAATCAGCCATCCACAGGCCTTGGGCCAGTGCCGACACTGGCTGCGCAAACGCGGCATAGAACCGGTCGGCTATCCGGATACCGCAGGCGCCGCCGCTCGTGCAATCGAACTTGACGATTCTAGCGTCGCTGCGATTGCGCCTGCAGGAGCAGCGGCCGTCTATGGCCTCAACATCCTGGCCGATGCGCTAGAGGATTCGGGGGACAATATGACGCGCTTCGTCATTCTCGCCCGTTCCGGGGAGCCTGCCCCAAACGAAGGCGTGGTGATGACGACCTTCGTTTTCGAAGTGAAGAACATCCCCGCCGCTCTCTACAAAGCCATGGGCGGTTTTGCGACCAATGGTGTCAATATGACAAAGCTGGAAAGCTATCAGCGCGGCGCGAGCTTTGCTGCTACCACCTTCTTTGCCGATATCGAAGGACACCCCGACGATCCAGCCGTCGCCCGCGCACTGGAAGAGCTTCAGTTCCACTCACGCTCGCTGCGCCTGCTTGGCACCTATCCACAGGGCCGCAAACGCGGCTGACCAACGTGGTTATCGCGCAGCGGTTCGGGCATTCAGTCGTCGGCAGGATCACGGAAAGCGTCGACTGCCGATCGGATGACGGACACCAGCGGCCGCATTTCATCCCGGATTTCACTATTTGATTCTATTGCTGGCAGATCGGATTGTTTGCATTTACTGAAACCAAATCCCCGAACTCAACGTATACCATTTTCAACAGCAAGGTTTTGGAAATGTCTCTACTGCATGCCGTGTTTCGTCGGCTCATCAAAAAAGGCGTAGTGACTCTCATCGAACCGGGCGACCGGCGCCAAATATTCGGAACGCCGCATCCTGATTTTCCCAATGTCACCCTCCGCCTTCAAAATAGGCGCGTGGCCTTCGATATACTGCGATCCCCGCGTCTCGGGTTCACCGAAGCCTTTATGAATGGCGGTGTCTCGATTGAGCAGGGAGACATCATGGATTTCATTCAGATCGTCAGAGCCAATAATCCGTGGGACAGCGGCCGCGACATTGATGACAATGGGAAGCTGAAGCAGGCATTCAAACGCCTTACGCGCGGGTTTGACCAGATCAATTATCGCCGCCAGTCTCGGCGCAACGTCGCCCACCACTACGATCTTTCGGAACGACTCTACGATCTATTCCTTGACCGTGACCGGCAATATAGCTGCGCCTACTTTGCAGATCCGGCCAACAGCCTCGAACAGGCACAGATTGACAAAAAGGCACATATAGCGGCGAAGCTGGCCTTGTCGCCGGGACAGAAGGTGCTCGATATCGGCTGTGGTTGGGGGGGGATGGCGCTCTATCTTCACGAGACTGCCGGTGTCGATGTTTTGGGGATCACCTTGTCCCACGAGCAGTTGCAAGTCGCGCAAAAACGCGCTGCGGATGCCGGCGTTTCGGAGCATGTGCGTTTCGAGCTCATTGACTATCGCGACCTCAAGGGATCGTTCGACCGGATCGTTTCGGTCGGCATGTTCGAGCATGTCGGTGTACCGAATTTCCAGAAATTCTTCCGCCGTTGTCACAATCTCCTGACCCCCGACGGTGTTATGCTTTTACACACGATCGGCCGGATGGGCGGGCCTGGCAGTACCGATGCCTTCACCCGGAAGTACATTTTCCCCGGTGGCTATATCCCGGCATTGTCGGAAATCATTGCGGGTAGCGAGCCCAACAAGCTGATAGTCACAGATATTGAAGTTCTGCGGCTGCATTACGCACTTACCATCCGAGAATGGTATCGGCGCACCTGGGACGCCCGGGAGGAGATCGAGGCACTCTATGATCCGAAATTCTTTCGGATGTGGACGCTCTACCTCGCTGGAGCCGCCACGGTTTTTGAACATGGCGGGATGGTCAATTACCAGCTTCAATATTCACGCAACCGGCATACCCTGCCGATAACGCGCGACTATATGTTCGAAGTGGAACGCTCTGCGCGTCCGGCCGACGCAATCGCGCATCCGACCGAACCGCATGTGCTGGCGCAGGCCTTTTGAAGGTGCATCAGTTTCGCGCCTTTTCCACCACAATCCAGTCCTCGATCTGACGCTGAAGCAACTCCAGCGGGACAGGTCCCTGCCCGAGCGCCGCATCATGGAACCGGCGAACGTCAAATTTGGGGCCCAACTGCTTTTCCGCCCGCGCCCGCAATTCGCGAATCTTTAGTTCGCCAAGCTTGTATCCCAGCGCCTGGCCAGGCCAGCTGATGTAACGGTTCACTTCAGCTTCGATATTGGCGTCTGAAAGGGCACTGTTGTCGCGCATGAAAGCCACTGCCTGCGCCTTGGTCCATCCCTTCGCGTGCATGCCAGTATCGACGACGAGCCGGCAGGCGCGCCACATTTCGTATGACAGCCGCCCCATGTTCTTTTCCGGAGTGTCATAGAGCCCCATCTCGATCCCGAGATGCTCTGCATAGAGCCCCCACCCTTCCACAAAGGCAGTAAAGCCCGCCGCATTCTTCCGGAATGCAGGCAATGCCAGTTCCTGTTGCAGCGCAATCTGGTTGTGATGTCCCGGCACCGCCTCATGCGCGGTCAGCGCAGGAAGCTCCCAAAAGGGACGCTGATTCAGTTTTGATGTGTTCACATAATAGGTGCCGGCAATGCCACTTTCCGGCGATCCGGGATTATAATAGGCGGTTGTGGTCGTTTCCGCCGTTTCCTTGGGTATCTCGCGGACCCCATAGGGCAGTCGTGGCAGTTTCCCGAAGAACGCGGGCATTTTCCCATCGATCTGTTTCGCGACGCGCGAGGCCGCCGCCATCAACTCGTCGGGTGTCTTCGCATAATAGGCCGGATCAGTCCGCAGTTTGGCAATAAAGGCCTCGCGACTTGGATAGCCCGCGTCGGTTGAGATCTTGACCATCTCTGCCCGGATCCGCGCGACTTCAGACAGGCCGATCGCGTGGATTTGTTCGGGCGTCATCATCGTAGTTGTGTGTGATCTTGCCTGAAATGCGTACCAGCCTGCCCCACCAGGCATGGCTGAGGCGCCGACGGTTTTTCGGCATTTCGGTTTGTATTCCTTCAGGTAGAATTGCGCGAACTTGCCATATTCGGGCGCAATCACGTCACGGATCAGCGATATCGCGCGGGTCTTCATTACGGTCCAGTCCGCGTCATTCACATCAAGTGGCCGAGCGCGATTGAACGGGCCGAAAAATCGCGTCTCTTCCGGCTTGCCTGCGACGGCCCCCTTGATGGTATCCTCGAATCCGCCCATCGCATCGCACGGCTGGACAAAGCCCTTCGCCACTGCCTGACGTGAAATCGCAATCGCTTCGCCATTGAGCCGTGGATAAAGCGACAGCCGTTTCAGATAGCTCTCATAGTCGGCACGCGTCCGAAACGGCAGATTGTCCGCCATGCCGGCAAAGGATTGATGCCAGCCGTCATAAGTGGTGAAAAGCATCATCCGTTCGCCGTAGCGATTGCCCTCGATCTGGTCGGAAAGCATGCGCGTCAACACACCCTTGTTCGTCAGATCCGCTTCGGAGAGTTCGCCATCGGGGATGCCGCTCAATCGGTCGCGGAACATTTGCGCGGTTCTTGCCTCGCGATCCTGTTCGGCCAGACTGATATCACGGAGTTGATCGTCAAAATCCCGCACGCCGAGCGATGTCGCCTGTACCGGGTTGATCGAAAGCCACCACGTCCAATGATCTGCAATCACGACCTGAAGATCGTCGGCGGGTTTCGCATTGGCTGTTGAAACAAGAAGCGCTGCCGCAATAGGCAGCATGCGAAAAGCTTTTGCGAACATGTTCATCCTCCCGATCTTCCGGCAAGGCTGGCACAGTCGATTGAGCGTCGCAAATGAAAATGACCGGAATCGAATGGAGTTACCCCCAAGCGATCCCGGCCAGGTCATGCCAGCGGGAGATGGACCGTTTGGCAATCGATTCAGACTGTTTCCGGAGAGAGTGCCTTGGAAGCAGCCGCCCGAGCGGTCACCCGATCATAGACCGCGACATAGTCGGGATGTTCGGTGCCCATCAGCTTGTCCCAATATGTGAAGTAAAAGCCGAAATTGTGATTGAAGCTGCCAGCATGATGCAGATCGTGATGCGTGGTCGTACTGATCCATTTGAGCACCGGATGGCTCGCCCAGCCGCGCGCGTGAAGCTCCAGCCCGGCATGGCCCATGCAATTGCGCAAAATCATCACACCCAGAAAGACAAAAATGACGATCACCGGCGTCGGGACAAAGAACAGCCAGAGCGGCATGAACAGCGCCATCACGAGCGCCTCCGGAATGGCGAAGCTATAGGCCGCCCAGGGCGTCGGCGTGATCGTGCGGTGGTGGAATCGGTGAAAATGCCTGAACAGC
>JANNLW010000349.1:0-1574 GCA_031397145.1 Sphingomonadales bacterium
CGCACTCCGCGGTGGTCGGACGACGGTAGTTAGGCGGCGTCGAGCGCCTGCGTCAGATCAGCAAGAATATCGTCGATATGCTCGAGGCCGATCGACAGACGCACATAGCCGGGCGATACTCCGGTTGCTGCCTGTTCCTCCGCCGACAATTGCGAATGCGTGGTCGACGCCGGGTGGATGGCCAGGCTGCGCGCGTCGCCAATGTTCGCGACATGATAGAGAAGCTTCAGCGCGTTGATGAAGCGCTGTCCGGCTTCGCGCCCGCCTGCCAGTTCGAAGCCGACTAGCCCTCCATCGCCACCGGTGAGCAGCTTGTCTGCACGCGCACGCGGTTCGCCGGTCAAGAGCGAGGGATGAATGACCCGCGTCACTTCACTTCGGCCAGTCAGGAAATCGGCGACCGCTTTTGCATTGCTGCAATGGCGCGGCATACGTAGCGGAAGAGTCTCCACGCCCTGGATCAGCTGAAATGCATTGAAGGGAGAAAGGGCTGAACCCAAATCGCGGAGCAACACAGTTCGTGCGCGCAGGATATAGGCTATTGGACCAAGTGGTTTTGCGGCCTGTGCCCATACCGCGCCATGGTAGGACGCATCGGGCGTATTGAGATTGGGCTGGCGTTCGGGAAAGCTTTCCCAATCGAAATTCCCGCCATCGACAATCATGCCGCCAATGGAAGTGCCATGACCTCCAATATATTTCGTTGTCGAATAGACGACAATCGCAGCGCCATGATCGAAGGGCCGTGCAATGAGCGGGGCGGCCGTGTTGTCAACGATCAGCGGAATGCCCAACGGTCGCCCAAGTGCCGCAATCTCGGCCATCGGGCAGACGATCAGTTTTGGGTTGGGCAGTGTTTCCACATACCAGGCGCGGGTCTTTTCATCACTTGCTGCGATGAAGGCTTGTGCATCCGCCGGGTCAACGAATCGAACCTCGATCCCCATATTTTTCATCGTATTGGCGAACAGGTTGTAAGTGCCGCCGTAAAGATCGGTACCGGAGACGATATTGTCACCGGCTCGGGCGAGGTTCTGGATTGAAAAAGCGGAGGCTGCCTGTCCCGAGGACACTGCAAGGGCGGCTGCACCTCCTTCGAGAGCGGCGATCCGGTCTTCCAGGATCGCTGTCGTCGGATTGCCGATGCGCGTATAGATATTGCCGAGTTCTGCGAGTGCAAACAGGCTCGCCGCATGATCTGTATCGCGGAATTGATAAGAGGTTGTTTGGAAAATCGGGGGCGCGACCGAACCTGTGCCCGGATCTGCCCTCCATCCGGCGTGGAGCGCGAGCGTTTCAGGGTGCAAAGGCCGGTCAACCATGCTTTATCTCCATCTCTTTGGAGAATGATCGTTGCCGCTTAAGCCGATCAAAGTCCATTCGGAAAATGGGCGTCCGATCTGAGTTGGTATTTGCTATCCCGTAATAATCGACGCGAAGTGGAGGATAAAGGATGATCAGGACGGCCGTCATTACCGGAGCAGCATCGGGCATTGGGCTTGGGCTGGCCAAGACCCTGGCGGCACAAGGTGCGCAGGTAATTCTCGCCGATATAGAGTTTGACCGTGCCAAGG
>JANNLW010000375.1:0-2192 GCA_031397145.1 Sphingomonadales bacterium
CAGAACCTTGCGGCCCGGTCGGACCTTCATGCGCTGGCCAACCTTTGCGGATACATCACGGGTCTTGATTGTATCAACGAAAACCCATTCATTGGTTGCGGCCTGCGGTGTCAGCGAAAGGACCATATATCCCCGGTTAGACGTATCGGCCCATCGCAGTTCCTTGCTGTTTGCGACCAGCGCTTTGGCGATTTTCTGCTGATCCTGCGATCGTGTTGCCGATTCAATGCCAGGAGAACTCACGCTATGGCCTCCAAACTCGACACCTGCTGAACGCCCGCCTTCGATGAGGTCAAATGCCCAGCCATTGTGGCTATCGCCAGTGACGGCGATGAGATTTGCATCGCTATTCAGCGCCGATGACAGCAATCGTGATTTGGCCTGCGGATACCCGCCCCAATTGTCGAGATTATATGGCAAGCCTGCCTTGCCCGCAGCCATTCCAATGCGGAAATAGGCCTTGGTGCGTTCTGGCGCGCCCGAATCAAGCCAGTCCAGCGCATCTGGAGGGGTTGAATTGAAACCGATATTTGTTCCTACGCCCAGCACGTGCCACGTCTTTTTTCCGCGTGAGGCTATGCGGAAACCATGGGCAAGCCAGCTCTCCTGCTCGGTCCCCATCATTGTCGCGGCGGGATCCTGCCACGGTCCGTCACGGAACGTATTCAGCGCGGCAGCGGGATCGCCGCTTCGCAAAATGGAGGCATAATCAAAGGGGCGGGAACGCGCGATCATCCGTGTGTCCGTGCGGAAATAGGTCGCGAGGTCCCCGATTTCGTAGCTCTTCCACGGCAGTTCGCTGATCGGCATCCATTCGCGCCAGACCTGCATTGCGGCGTTTTTGCGATTGGTCCAATCGCCTTCATCCGGCTGGTGGTTCTGTGCGCCTCCCTCCCATGCGTCATTGGCGCCTTCATGATCGTCAGTATTGGCGATCATCGGAAAGGCGGCGTGGAGCGCCTGCAGGTCCGGGTCGGTTCGGTAGCTGGCATAGCGCAGCCTATAATCGGCAAGACTCAGGATTTCGCCTTCCGGAAAAATGCGCCTGATCAGCTCCGAACCATTGTCATAACCGCCGCGCGCATATTCATAGAGATAATCACCGAGGTGGAGAACAAGGTCGATATCGCTTCTCGCTGCGGCATGGCCATAGGCGTTGAAATAGCCATAGCCGAGATTGGCGCAGGAGAAGGCTGCAATGGTGAACCTTGCGGTCTTGCCGACGGGCAGCGTGCGGGTTCGGCCAATCGGCGAAATCGTTCCGTCAGCCCCGATGAAACGATAAAAATAGGATGTGCCCGGGCTGAGCCCGTCGACCGTGATTTTTACGGTGTGATCCCGCCAAGGCCCCGTTATCATCTGGCCGCCGCCCGCCAACTTGGCAAAATCGCGCGTGAGCGAGATTTCGGCGCGCACCTTGGACGGTGCGCCCGTGGCGCTGACATAGCGGGTCCACAGGAGCATCGAATCGGCATCGGGCTCCCCACTGGCGACGCTATGGGTAAAGCCGGTGGCGCCAAGCAAGGCTTGGGCAGCCAGCGAGCCGCCGGGCAAGACGAGTCCGCCAATCCCGAGTGCAGCAGTCGTCAGCAGTGCACGGCGATCAATCATGTATGTCATTGCGTCCTCAGCTCTTTTTATCGTTGTGCGGGGTCATTGTGACGATGTGGAGCAGCCGGTCAATATCTGTGTCGTCATGATAGGCCGCAAATCCAATTCTAAGGACATGGCCTCGGACGTCCGTCATAACGTTGTGGTCATTGAGCGCGTTGTGAAGGGTCATTGCGCCATCTCCGCGAAACGCCAGAAATCGGGCGTGCGGACCTTCGGTCACGGGGTTGAGCAACGTCATCATCGGCAAGGGATCAGCACTAAGGAAGCGCTGTTGCAAGCGTGTGACATGAGAAGAAATCTCGGCGGTCGCCAGCCCCTCGACAGCGAGCATATTCTGCACGGCATTGAAGCGGTAAAGGCCCGATGGATCGAATGTACTGCCCAGAAATCGTCGCCCATCTTCGGCATAACCGACCGCCCCCGGCGGCAAGGCAAGATCCTCGAACTCGGCATACCAGCCTGTATTGATTGGGCGCGGCGCAAATCCGGGTGGCGTGTGAAGGAAGCAAACGCCTTCCCCGGCCATTGCGTATTTATATCCACCGCCAAGATAGAAGATTTTTGATGACGGCGCGGAC
>JANNLW010000348.1:0-5807 GCA_031397145.1 Sphingomonadales bacterium
GACACTCGCACTGGACGGTAATGCCGTTTATATTGGCACCAATAACTTCGCGCGGACATCGGCAACAGGTGCTAACAGCTTTCGCGGGACGACACTGAATGTCATCCCGCTTGAAAGCCTGTTCGGCGCTAGCGCACCAACGGTGAACGGCATCAAACAGTTCAACACCGATTTCCCCGGCACTTTCGAGGATCGCGGTTTTGCCCTGCAAGGCGTCAACAGCACGAGCGCCAGTTCCAGCGGAACCGTTTTGGCCGCTTCGATTTTTGCGTTTGATGCACTAGGCTTCAAGGTGAACAACCTCAACACCACTGACGCATCTGGCGCGACGCTTGGTGCGGTCAATTATTTGGGTGTGGCTGGTTTTTCGTCCCCGAGTGCTGGTCGTCAGCCAAGCGTCGCTATCGCGGGTAACCAGCGGGTTATTGATACGCTGGACGAGCGGATCAGCAGCAGCGTCTATGAGGTCAATGGCCGGATCTACATGGTGAATACCGTCGATGACACGGCTGATGGACTGGATGAAGCGCGTGTTCGCTATACTGTCCTTGATGCGAATACCTTCGCAATCCTTGACGAAGGCAATATCGGTCAGGCCGGCTATGACTATTATCAGGGCTCGATCGCCGTGAATGAATTTGGCGAGGTCGTGATCGGTTACAATCGTTCAGGGCTCGATGTCGCGACGGGCAAGATTTCGTTCATGGGTCAGATATTCCGGACGATGGGCGACGGCAAATTGCAATCAATGAGCAGCGAGATTCTCCTGAAGGAAAGCCTGACCGACGATTATCACAACGGATCTGTATTCGGGCAATTGGCGGCTGGTCGTCAACGCTGGGGCGATTATAGCCAGGTCTCGGTTGATCCATCCAACGCCCATAATTTCTACCTGATCGGCCAGTTTGCCCGCGAATATAACAATGCCGCAGGCGGGCATCCGGGTGGAACGGGTGGTTCACGCTGGGGAACCTACATCGCGGTACTCTCGACACCGGTTCCAGAGCCCCAGACCTGGGCCATGATGGTCTTCGGTTTCGGCTTGATGGGATATGCCATGCGTCGCCGCCGCTACACGGCGTCCTTCGCTTGACACTCCCCCCGAAGGGGAACAATTCATGGGGGAGCGGAAACGCTCCCCCTTTTTCTTTTTGCGGGGTAGCCGACGGGCCAGATAGGACAATGAAATCATGCTCACATTCAGACATGTTCCCGTCGCGTTGTGCGCGATGACATTGATCGCAGCTACACCCCCCCCGTTGACAGGCGAATGGGGCGGCGATCGTGCCCGGTTGATGCTGACGGCTGATGGTGGACGGATAGATTATGATTGCGGTTCGGGCACGATCAAGGGTGCCTTGCGGCTTGATGCCAAAGGCCGATTCAAGGCCAATGGCAATCACGAGGAATATTCTCCGGGACCGGTATCGGGCGATGCGATCCCCAAACTGCGTTCAACCATCTATCGTGGATCGCTTAGAGGAGACACGCTTACCCTTGTCGTTCAGGTTTCTGGCCAACCCAAGCCGAGAACGCTCACGCTTGTCCGCGGCAAGCGGGTCAAGCTGATCCGCTGTTTCTGATCGTGCCGAATTTTGCTGATCTTGGCATCTGACGGTCGTTGCGCTAAACTTTCGGTGTTGGGTTAAAGCGAGTACCGACATTGAGATTCGCCAGAACCACCTACCTCCTTGCTTCCATTTACGGGGTTCTCGTCCTTCTGCCGGGTTTCTTCCTGGAGACACAGTTCAGTCAATCGAGCCCGCCCGCATTGACGCATCCCGAATTCTACTACGGCTTTTACGGCTCGGCACTTGTCTGGCAGTTCGCATTCTTCCTGATCTCCCGTGATCCGGTGCGCTACCGGCCACTGATGCTTGTCACGGTTCTGGAAAAGGCAGGCTTCCTTGTCGCCTGTCTCGTACTGTGGTCATCCGGGCGTATGGGGTCGACCGGTCCGTTCTATGGCAGCCTGATCGGCGGCGTCTGGATGGTCCTCTTTACGATTGCGTGGAAGCGAACACCGCCGCACTAGCGAGACTTGCGCTTTCAGATAGTCGAATGCGGCAGTTTCATCTGCATCACAGGCATGAATCCGAAGGCCAATTGCGCGATCAGTCCGACGGCACCCGCCGGTGTTGTGAACGAACTCAACCATTGCCCGGGCGATTGTCGGAATACGGCAATCCCCAACACTGCCTCGGCGGCAATCAGGAGGGCAAAGGCAATTGCGCCCATCCTGATCCGCTCTGCGTATCGGCGGTCGACGACCCAACGCTGGATGGCCCAGCCTGTAACGCGCCAACTCGCGACCAGTATCAACGGTATTTCGATCAGGACGGCAGCCAGTGGGCCAAGGCGGGGTGCAACCACAAGCACACGGATTGTTCCCAGCACAAAGCCCGTTGCAAACACGGCGATAAACGCTACCGTGCCCGCCATCATCGACTGTCTTGCCCCCATATATTCCTCCAGCGCAGGCTTTCGCACCTGTACATGCACTGAACATTTTTGCCGATGATTGATCTGGAGCAAAGCTTCCGTTTTCGGATCAACCTATCTTCGCCCTGCACGACACGGAGAAAAAGGATTTACAATGTCTCACGTTCATCACCAATTGCATGATGAGTTCCCGCAAGCCGTAGCGGCATTGCATCGTCTCAAGTTGGATAGTCCGCATTTCAACGCCGTCGCGGAACGCTATGACACTCTCAATCGCGAGATCAACCGGATTGAAGCCGGGATTGAAGCGGGATCGGATGAACGTGTCGAAATGATGAAGAAGCAAAGGCTTGCCCTGCTTGATAAGGTTAGCTCGATGCTGGCGGAGGTTCAGCATGGCTGACACTGCAAAACTGAGGAACGAACTCGAGAAGCAGCTCGCCGAGTTGAATAATCGGGTCGCGCAGGTTGAACGCGAACGCGCCGAACCGATGAGCGCAGATTCCGCAGAACAGGCTGTCGAAGCCGAGGATGATGAAGTCCTCGCGCTTCAGGATGATGTCCTGCATCAGGAAATCGCAGCAATCATAGGCGCAATCCGACGGATAGAGACTGGCACATATGGCAATTGTGCGTCGTGCGGGGAGAACATCGAACCGGCGCGCCTTGCCGTTTTGCCTACCACGGCAGTATGCATCGACTGTGCTCGCGCAGCGTAGACATAGGCAATTCCGATCAGCAGGACTTCGGACTGCATCTGATCTACTTTTCACCAATTACGCAATGGCTTGCTATTTTCTCTTAACCATATAGTCTCCCCAATCGGGAGGTGGGGACCTCCCGGCCGCAAGGCCCAACAAAAGAGAGGGGTACGCCATGAATAGAGTCTATGCTGTCACGCGCGCGCTTGGTATTTTGCTTGCCATAGCCGCAGCATTTGTTGTGATTCCAAACCTGAATGTTGCTGCCGCCTTGGTTATCCTGGGCATCATCACGGGCTTGGGTGTCGCCGAAGAGAATACGCAAAGACTGTTGATCGCAACACTGGTCCTCCCGGTGGTCGCAATTGCGCTTGGAAACATTCCGCAGATCGGTGAACAATTGTCTGCGATCGCTGCAAATCTTGGCACCAATGTCGCCGGTTCTGCCGCGACAGCGATTACATTGAGGATCGTTTCATTGCTTAAGACAGACTGGATGCCAAAAACCGGCTCCTGATGCCATCGGGCCCTGCTCATTGGTGGGGCCCGATCGTCATTGTGCGGAGTTGATCAAGAGTAAGGCGTGCGTGATTGACCTTTTGCTCGCAGGGAGAGAGTAGCACTTCTTCAACGAGCAAAGGAATGTCGATGTCCGCCTATATTGTCTTCACCCGTGAACGTCTCCGCGACAAGGCGGAAATGGATATCTATGCCGGAAAGGCCGGATCGACATTGTCTGGTCATGAAGGCAGGCCGCTTGCTTTTTACGGGCGGAATCAAACGCTCGAAGGCGCGGCGATTGATGGTGCGGTAATCATTGAATTTCCGACGCTGGAAGCGGCCAAGGCCTGGTACGATAGCCCGGCCTATGTTGAAGCGAGGACGCACCGGTTCAAGGGCGCCGACTACAGGGTGTTCATCACCGAGGGACTTTGAACCGATGCCTGTGCTCTTTGATGCGCCCTATCCGGCGCCCAATCCGAGACGTGTCCGCATCTATCTTGTCGAAAAGGATTTGACTCTCCCGACCCGGACACTTTCGATTGTCGAAGGGCAGCACAAATCTGCAGATTTCGTTGCCAAATACCCGCCTGGACAGGTCCCCGTGCTAGAGCTTGATGACGGGCAAATGTTGGGTGAAAGCGTGGCGATCTGCCGGTATCTTGAGGCGCTCCATCCTGATCCGCCGTTATTCGGCACTGATCCGCTGTCGATCGGGAAAATCGATATGTGGATCCGGAGGGTTGAAATGACCCTTATGTTGCCAATCGGCAATATCTGGGTGCACACGCACCCGTTAACCGCGCGTGTGGTCAAGCCGCAATACACCGAATTTGGAGAGAGCAATCGTCCACGGGCCCTTCTGGCGATGCAGCGCTTCGATCGTATTTTGGCTGATACGCAGTTCGTGGCTGGGAATTTTTACTCGATGGCCGACATCATCCTGCTGACAACGATCGACTTTGCCAATTTTATCGGTGTGAAGATGCCCGATGATCTGCCGGACCTTGCGGAATGGCATGCCAGGGTTTCAGCCCGGCCAAGCGCCAGGGCCTAAATGCGCGGCGATTTGCGGCGGTCGCCCTTGCGTCGTTCCTGTTCGGAATAGTCCGGATTCCGGTTCGTGCGCCGATTGGGCTCCTTGCGGTGATCCTCAACAACATCCTTGCTTTTGCCATCAGACATATCGCGCATCTTTCTTGATCGGCATCTTGGGGAACTACGTAGATTAACTCGCGATCAATGTCTTGGGCAAAATGAATTTGCTGTACGATACTTACAAAAGAGAGATCATTACTCCACAGGCTCGGATTCCAATTGTTCGTCAGTTGCTGATTGCGCAGCGGGCGGGTGGATCAGCGGCTCAATCTCATTCGGCGGCGCATCGCTTTTCTGGACCTTGCCGGTCGGAACCGGAGAGGGGCGACCGGTTTCCTGATCTCCCAACACCCATTTATGCGATTTGTGCGACGGGCTAATGTTCTGGGAAGCAAGAAATCCGTCAAACGCGCCTTCCCGCCAAAGCAGCACAGCCAATGTCGCGGCAAAAGTCATCGTGGCCAGTAAGATGAGAAGGATAACCGGGCCCAACCATCCGCGATTGCCTGAGGTACTCGCACGCTCCTGCCATGTGCCGGAAGGGTCGCGGCCGATTGTCTGTTCTAATTCTTCCATATACCAGCGTTGCTGGTTCTCGACCGATGTCTGACCTTCGGCGCGCCGCGCGGCCGCTTTCAGTCGTGAAACAGGGTCTGACTCTGCCATAGCCGCAAGATTATGGGCACGGCAGGCCTAATATTCGGTTAGCGCAGATGCTCAATCCGGAATTGGGGGCAGCGCGGCTTGCAACTGATGCTGCCCCCAACCTCCCGAAATCAGGCAAAATCAAGGTGCGGTTCGACCGCATCACCCGCCTTTTCCTCACCTTTCTTTGCCCAACGCCGTGCCTCGAAAATCTCTCCCATCGAATAGGTACGGATAGACGCTGGATAAAGGGGGGCAAAAAGGCGGGTCAGCGGGCCGACCCATCCGCTATCGGATACGACAGCGACACGTCTCAGGAAATTATGGTGACTGAGATGGAAAACGATCTCCTTCCACCAGACATCCGGTTCAACAAAGCCGACATCAAGGACGGCTTCCAGAACGTCGATTTTCTTGTGC
>JANNLW010000413.1:0-6931 GCA_031397145.1 Sphingomonadales bacterium
TTTCAGTATCCCTTCGGAATCCATGCTCCCCCGGCTTTTGATTGGTGATTATCTGGTTGTCGCAAAATGGCCCTATGGTTTCACCCATTATTCAATCCCGTTCTCACCGCCGCTTTGGAGTGGACGGATATTCGGCCGCGATCCTGAACGCGGGGATGTTGTCGTTTTCAAGGCGCCGCCAAGCCAGAGTCAGGACTATATCAAGCGCGTTATCGGCCTGCCGGGCGACTTGATCGAAGTACGCAATGGCCAGGTAATACTCAATGGAACAGCTGTTCCGCGCAAGCGTATTGCTGACTTCATCGAACCATTGACCGGCAACAGTGCGTGCAAAAAAACTGATGCTGCCCAGTTTCGCGAAAAGGCCAGCGACGGTGCGGAACGTTGCCGATACCCGCGCTATCGCGAAATATTACCCAATGGAAAAAGCTATGAAGTGCTCGATCTTGGGACGGTGCCCGTCGACGATACCGAGGTTTATTCAGTTCCGGCAGATCATGTCTTCCTGATGGGCGACAATCGAGACCGCAGCGCTGATAGCCGTTTTCCTGCTGTCGAAGGAGGCGGGATCGGCATTGTTCCCAACGAGAATATCGTTGGGCGGGCGTGGTTCTCAATATTCTCTACAGACGGCAGCGCAGAATGGCTAAAGCCATGGACTTGGCTTTCGGCTGCCCGCTGGAGCCGCGTCGGTGAGGGTTTTTGAGCGATCTGGCATCCTGGCTTGAAGAAGCGGTCGGTATCACCGCTCGCGATCCATCGATCTATACGCGCGCTTTGACTCACGGAAGTCATGGCCAAGAGACGTATGAACGTCTGGAGTTTCTTGGAGACCGTGTCTTGGGTCTGGTCATCGCCGACTGGCTGTATTCGGAATTTCCCGACGATGCCGAAGGGAAACTCTCCTTCCGTCTCAATGCTCTGGTGACACGTGCGTCATGCGCACAGGTTGGCCGTGAAATTGGTGTCGTGCCGTTTATCAAGCTTGGAAAACAGGCACGTGATGACGGAGCCTATGGCAGCGACAATGTTGTCGGCGATGTGGTCGAAGCCCTGATCGGGGCACTCTGGCTCGACCAAGGGCTGGAAACGGCGCGCATTTTCATCAAAAGGCATTGGCAAGCGCTTTTGGAGGGTCAGGAATCGGCGCCGAGACATCCCAAATCCGAGTTGCAGGAATGGGCGGCAGCACGAAGCCGCAAGCCGCCGGTCTATAGCGTTACAGACCGATCCGGCCCGCACCATGCTCCACGTTTCACCGTTCACGTCTCGCTTGGGTCTGCAGGGGGGGCCAGTGCGGAAGGGAGCTCGAAGCAGGAAGCTGAAACAGCAGCAGCCACGGCTCTTCTAGAGAAGCTCACATGAAACAGAAATGCGGTGTAATTGCGATTGTCGGCGCCCCCAATGCGGGTAAGTCGACGCTGGTCAATGCGCTTGTCGGTCAGAAAGTCGCCATCGTTTCACCCAAGGCACAAACCACCCGGGTACGGTTGATGGGCATCGCGATCGAGGGCGAAACACAGATGATGCTGGTCGATACGCCCGGTATCTTTGAACCGAAGCGACGGCTGGACCGCGCAATGGTCCAAGCGGCGTGGGGCGGGGCGTCAGAGGCTGACGTGATTGCGCTGGTGGTCGACGGCAAAGGAGGCCTTGGCCCCAAGGTTGAGCCAATTGCGCAGGCGCTGAAAGATCGGCCCGAACCGAAGATCCTGATCATCAACAAGGTCGACATTGCGGACAAGGCCAAACTTCTTGTTCATGCCGAGCGCTTGAACCAATGGGCCGGATTCGACGAGACATGGTTCGTGAGCGCGGCAACCGGCGATGGATTGCCCGAACTCAAGACTGCGCTGGCCATGGCCATGCCGGAGGGGCCGTGGCATTTTCCCGCCGATCAGGTGTCTGACGCGACCGACCGGATGAACGCGGCCGAAATCACGCGCGAGCAGCTTTATCTCCAGCTTCATGCCGAATTGCCCTATGCCAGTACAGTCGAAACCGAAAAATACACCGAGCGTGATGACGGTTCGGTGGAAATTCATCAGCAAATCCTCGTCGAACGCCCAACCCAGCGCGCGATCATCCTTGGCAAGGGTGGTGCGCGACTGAAGGAGATCGGATCAACCGCCCGCGCCGAAATCGCCACATCGCTTGGCCGCCGTGTGCATCTGTACCTGCATGTGAAGGTCAACCCTAAATGGGAAGATGATCGCAGCCATTACCGCGACATCGGGTTGGACTGGGTGGATTAACCCAATATTTCTTCCACCCATCGCGGCACGAGGTCCCCTGCCCGGCCCATCCGGCTTTCATGGAACATCACGTTGCCTTGCGACGGATCGAGATTGAGTTCGAGCGTTCTGGCTCCATAGTAACGCGCGGTCTGGACATAGCCTGCGGCCGGGTAAACCGCGCCTGACGTGCCGATTGAGACGAACAGGTCACTATTTCGCAAGGCCGCCTCAATTTCATCCATGCGGTACGGCATCTCGCCAAACCAGACGATATCGGGACGGAGCGCCGCAGCACCACAGGACGGGCACGCGGGTCGGTCCAGCAGGCTTTCACGCCATTGGTTGCGGGCATCGCAGGCCAAGCACCATGCCGAAAGGTGTTCGCCATGCATATGTATCAGCCGCCTGGCACCCGCGCGCTCGTGCAAATCGTCCACATTCTGCGTCACGATCAGCAATTCGCCCGTCCAGGCTGAATCAAGATGCCCTAGCGCCCAGTGCGCAGCGTTTGGCTGGGCCTTCTGGATATGATCGCGGCGCATGTCGTAAAAGCGAAGAACGAGATCGGGATCGCGGGCGAAACCCTCTGGCGTTGCCACATCCTCGACCCTGTGCTGCTCCCACAGGCCGTCGGCATCACGAAATGTGCCGATCCCGCTCTCGGCAGAAACGCCTGCCCCGGTAAGGATCATGATATTGCGGATGTCGTCCATCACGCGCATGAAGCACAAGTCACAAGGATCGGGCAAGTCATGACGAGCATTGGTATTATCGGCAGCGAAGGACGGATGGGACAGGCGTTGGTTCAGGCGGCGGCTGACGCAGGGCTGACCATTGCGGGTGGCATCGACAAGGATGGCGATCCGATCGCGCTTGCAAAGGTTGCCGATGTCCTTCTCGATTTTTCGTCGCCCGGTGCCTTGGTCGGAAACCTTGGCGCGGCGGTCGTAGCAGGCAAACCGATCCTTGTCGGCACCACCGGGCTTGAAGAGCATCACCATCAGGCCCTCGACGATACGGCCCGCCATGTCGCTGTGCTCCAAACCGGCAATACATCGCTTGGTATCACATTGCTTGCCCGTCTGGTCCGAGAAGCGGCCTCAAAGCTGGGCGAGGATTGGGACATCGAGATCCTTGAAATGCACCATCGCATGAAGGCCGACGCGCCCTCCGGTACGGCAACAATGCTCGGCGAAGCAGCAGCGACTGGGCGTGGCATTGATCTTTCCCGAAATGCGGAACGCGGCCGAGACGGCATGACAGGAGCGCGTGCCAGGGGCGCAATCGGCTTCGCTTCTCTAAGGGGCGGCACAATCGCTGGCGATCATAGCGTCCTCTTTGCGACGGACAATGAGCAGATCACGCTCGCGCACCACGCCGAAAACCGAAGCATTTTTGCAAGGGGGGCAATTCGCGCGGCAAGCTGGCTCATGCGTCAACCGCCTGGACGTTATACAATGGATCACGTCATCGGAATGTAATCAAATTCGCACGTCTTGGATGCGCGACGTCACTCTTGCGGCAACGAAAACAGAAAACGACCGGCGACCGTTGCCAACAACGCACCAGAAAGCTGGGCCAGGACGAAGCCGGGAATGTTGGCGGGGGCGATTCCAGCGAAGCTGTCGGACAGACTGCGTGCGACCGTTATGGCCGGGTTGGCGAAGCTGGTGGAGGAGGTGAACCAGTAGGCCGACGTAATGTACAGCGCGACACTCGCGGGGATCCATTCCGGACGATGCCGAGCGGTTCCAAGGATGGTCAGAATCAGTCCAAAAGTTGCGATGGCCTCCCCTGTCCATTGCCCGATCCCGGCGCGAACCTTGGTTGAGAACTGGACGATGGGGAGATCGAACATCAAATGGGCTGCCCATACACCGGCAATACCGAAGACGAGTTGCACCAAAACATATACGATGCAGGTTCGCGCACTTATCTCGCGGCGGAGCGCCATCACCAGGCTCACAGCCGGATTGAAATACGCGCCAGAAACTGGGCCGAGCATGGTGATCAGGACAAACAGCATGGCTCCTGTCGCCATCGTGTTCCCGATCAATGCAATCGCGACATTTCCTCCTGCAAGACTCTCGGCCATTATTCCCGATCCTACGACCGTAGCAAACAGGAAGAATGAGCCGATTGCCTCGGCAACCACCGCGCGCCGCACGGTCATTCGGTGTTCGCTCTGCCAATCGCATCAAGCTTTGTTTG
Organism: Sphingomonadales bacterium; assembly: GCA_031397145.1. GTDB lineage: Bacteria > Pseudomonadota > Alphaproteobacteria > Sphingomonadales > Sphingomonadaceae > Aquisediminimonas. Next base: position 4,449 of record JANNLW010000413.1, read on the forward strand.
CAGGCTGAGACTATCCAGAGACGCAATCGGGAGGTTTACGAATATACTGATCCTGTTGGTCAGCATCCGGAAACAGTCAAAGAATGCAGCATGGACCTCGGCCTCGTTTCCTTCAACGGCGGCTGGATCGGGAAGTCCCCAATGCGCGGACATTGGCTGGCCTGGCCAAACCGGACAGACCTCGTTCGCTGCGTTATCGCAGACGGTGAACACGAAATCGAGATTCGGTGCATCGGGCGTTGCAAACTCTTCCCAACTTTTTGATCGGAATTTTGACGGATCAAAATTCATGATTTCAAGGACATGCGCTGCCACAGGATGAATCTCGCCCCGAGGCTGACTCCCGGCGCTGAACGCGTTGAATTTGCCAATCCCCTCACGTTGCATGATCGCTTCCGCAAGGATCGAGCGCGCCGAATTACCGGTGCAGAGAAACAAAACGTTATAGATCTGGTTTGTCATCGCATTTCACCCGCAACAGGAGATCGCTGGAGCCTGCTTCTCTGCAAACCCGCTTGGAACACAACAGGCACCGTCCGCGGCATTCTCCGAGGCGAGCTGCTGCAATGTGGGGCTGTCGCCATAGACGGTCGCCTCACCATGCGTCAGAAATGTCTCCCAGACGATGCCGTCCGGATCGGAAATCCAGCTCTTTTCGGATTGTGCATAACAGCAGGTTGTTGCCCCTTCCTCGAGGACCGGGCGATCGGCCGCCTTGAGTCTGGCATACGCTTCCGTGAGCTCGGCACCATCCTCGACCTGGATGCCAAGATGCTCAACGCCCTGAGATGCGTGGCGTCCCTCAGAAATCGCGAAATTGACCCGTGGATCCTCAAGCATCCACTTGGCATAGTCGGGCTTGGTCACGCTCGGCGAGACACCGAAGAGTGTGGAGTAGAAACCAATCGACCTGTCGAGGTTTTCCACCCCCATATGGATATGCAATCGCTTCACGCCGCCGACCTTTCTGCTTTTTGAGGGATAGAGGAAGGCACAGGCGAACACACCGCGCCCCCGCAGCAATTTTCCATTAGATAAGCAACCAACGCGTTCATCGCCCTATAATCGGCGCGGTAAATCAGCGAGCGCCCGACACGCTGCTGCACGATCAATCCAGCATGCGAAAGTTGAGCGAGGTGAAATGAGAGCGAGGAATTGGGAACACCCATAGCCTCGGCCAATGTGCCCGCGGCAACGCCGCCGTCACCCGCCTGCACGAGCCTTCGAAAGGCTTCAAGTCGCTGCTCCTGTGCCAACGCACCGAGCGCCTTGATCGCGAGGCCCGATTCCATCTCAATCTCCTTGATTTGATAATCGTGGAAATATCGAAATAGACTGACGTGTCAATTCATATTTCCATAATAGTCGAATTAATACGGGCTACCATCTTCGCAGGGCGGCAGAACCCAAAACATCTTGCCCATCCCTGCATTATTCGACATGCAAAAGCGGCGGCGAAAAAAATGGGCTCAACCGGTTTCCCTGTTGAGCCCTGACGAGGTGGAAGGTGTCCAAGCGAATTGGAGCCCCTCGGGTCGCTCATCTTGGATATGGGATATTGTCTATATCGTATTGTATAGATTCGACATTCGACATTCGGTAATCGGATAATCTGGCCAGCTTTTGATCCGGATTGATTGCAGATCCCGCCGAGGCGGGCTAATCTAGACCATGCTTCGCGCTGTTATCGCTTGTGGTCTGGCACTCGCCACTTTCGCGCTTTTGCTCGAATGGATTCAATTGAGCCATGTCGTGCGCTTAATCGATACTGATATCTATGTCGGCGTCCTTGCAATCCTATTCACAGCACTGGGACTCTGGATCGGAGTGCGACTTACAGGAAAGCGCCATGAAGGGCCATTCAGCCCGAACGAGCGGACACTGCTCGCGTTGGGGATTAGTGCAAGGGAAAATGAAGTGCTGCGACTGCTCGCAGCCGGCCATTCGAACAAGGAAATCGCCCGGCTCCTGGCAATTTCCCCCAATACCGTAAAAACACATGTGACGAGCGTATTGACAAAGCTGGACGCGAACCGGCGAACCCGCGCGATCCGCAATGCCCGGGCGCTCGGGATACTTCCCTAGGAAGGGTGAGTTGACGCAATTCACCCTTCTGGGCGATAGGAAGCGCCGCAACAAATCACTACTAATGTCGCATCTAAGACAGGAGGCGGGGATGAGCCGATTAGTTTTGATCTATGGCATAGTTGCAGGCGCGATATCTATTTCGCTGATCCTGATCAGTTTCGTTCTTGGAGGGGAATCGGGGACTGGCTCAGTCTGGCTCGGTTACCTCATCATGCTTGCCTCACTCAGTCTGATCTTCGCCGGCATCAAGCGTTACCGCGATATCGAGCTGGGCGGAGTTATCCGGTTCTGGGCGGCGACGGGCATGGGCCTTGGCATCGCCATCGTTTCAGGCGTTGTCTATGCGATTGGGTGGGAGGTGTATCTTTGGCAGACTGATTACAGCTTCTTCCCCG
>JANNLW010000480.1:0-2237 GCA_031397145.1 Sphingomonadales bacterium
GGGCGCTTTTTCAAAATGATCGACGTTGCGCGAGTATTGAAGACAAGAATGGGCGCCCGAGCCAAAAAGGTGCCGATGCGCGGATTACCGGCATTTCTGGTTCGCTTTTTTGCGCTCTTCGATCCCGCGGTGAAGCAGGTCACGGGTGAATTGGGCAAGACGCGCAACATGGATGCAAGCCACGCACTCAAGGTGCTTGGCTGGAAAACTCGGCCCGAAGAAGAGTCGATCATCGACTGTGCAAACAGCCTGATCGACCTGGGTCTCGTGAAGGCCTAACCGATACGATAGGGGACGACATCACGACGATCGGGATCGACAATGATCTCACGATCCGACGGCGGAAACGCACGTTGGTCGCAATCGGGGCGCGGGCACAAACGGCAGGAAATCCCGATTTTGATCGAAGCACGGTCAGACGTGAGATCAAGACCATCGGCATAGATGAATTCGTGCGCATGTTCGGCTTCGCAACCCAGTGCGACGGCATAGCGCCGCGGTGATCGCTCATAACTCCCCGAAGGTTTCACCAGCCCCTTGGCCATCGAGACATACCGGATACCATCGGGCGTCTCGGCGAGCTGGACAAGAATGCGATCCGGAATTGCAACCGCTTCATGAACGATCCACAGCGGGCAGGCGCCGCCGAACCTAGCAAATTGCAAACGCGTTGCCGAATGGCGTTTAGTGATGTTGCCTGCCATGTCGACGCGACAGAAAAAGAAGGGCACGCCGCGTTGACCAGAGCGTTGCAAAGTCGAAAGCCGGTGGCAAGCCTGTTCGAAACTGACCCCGAAACTCTGCCTTAACCGGTCAATATCATGGCGCATGCTCCGTGCGGCCTCGCGGAAGCGCGCATATGGCATCAAAAGAGCGCCAGCAGCATAGTTGGCAAGGCCGACAAACAGCAATTGTCGAGCCGCTGCCGTGCGCAGCCTCGCGCCTTCCACTACCGTTGAGATGTCCTCGCGCAGTGCGATCGCGGTCAACTGGTGCGCAAGCTGAAATCGTCGACCCTCGGGCGGTTGGCCCTGATCGATGATCAGATGCCCCATTGTCGCATCGAAATCGCGCAATCCCGGCGATGCCTGGTAGATCAGCGAAAGGCCAAGGTCATGGCGCAGATAGTGTTCGAGCGCCTCGGTGGTTGACATCATTCCCCTCAACTGCCCTGCGAGCGCTTCAGCGGCACGATCAAGCGGATCGACGTAGTTGCCTGCGTCATGAAACCAGTCGCGAACCTCTTCCCACGGCAGGCGGCTCCCGCCCGCATTGTCGCTCGACATGGCCTCGTCGACCATTTGGACGCGCTCGCCAGCCCGACGATAAGCAGCATGGAGCTGGATAAACTGATCGGCTAACGCTGGCTGTTGCTCGGAAATGCGCGTGAGTTGTTCAGGGGAAAAGCTTGCCTCAAAGAGCGGATCGGCGGCAGCTTCCCGAAGCGCAGCGAACCGGCGCGTTGCACTGTCTTCTTCAAAGACATCCCAATCGATCGGGAAATCACGTGCCAGGGCTTCGAGGAGAGCCGGGGTGAGCGGACGATCATCATGTTCGAGCTGGGAGAGGTAGGATACACTGATCCCGAGGCGTGCAGCCATTTCAGCCTGCTTGAGCCCGCGACCATCGCGAAGGGATTTCAGGCGCTCTCCGGCAAAGACGCGGCGTTTGGACATGCACGCAGCATAATCTGCAAATATTAACTTCGCAACTTTGCAATTTCACATTTGCAATTTTGTGTAGCTGGCGCGAGAATGCAAGCTTGTAGATAGGGGAAAATAATGTCCTCCAACATTGCGGAACTTGAGAAACGCCGCACTGCCGCGCGACTTGGCGGCGGGCAGAAGAGGATCGATGCCCAGCATGCCAAGGGGCGACTGACCGCGCGCGAGCGGCTCGATATTTTGCTCGACGAAGGCTCGTTCGAGGAACTCGACATGTATGTCGAGCACAACTGCACCGATTTTGGAATGCAGGACACCAAGATCATGGGCGACGGCGTCGTCACTGGATCCGGGACGATCAACGGGCGACTGGTGTTCGTCTTTTCACAGGATTTCACCGTTTTCGGTGGTTCGCTGTCCGAACGTCACGCGCAGAAGATTTGCAAGGTGATGGACAATGCGATGAAGGTTGGTGCGCCGGTCATCGGCCTCAACGACTCAGGTGGCGCGCGAATTCAGGAGGGTGTGGCCTCGCTCGGCGGTTATGCCGAGGTGTTCCAGCGCAACGTGCTG
>JANNLW010000495.1:0-7834 GCA_031397145.1 Sphingomonadales bacterium
CACGCAAAAGGATCTCGCCGCCTCTCGAGAACGCGTCGATGACTTGCTTCACTCCATGCTTCCGCACGAAATCGTCACACGAATTCAAGCCGGCGAGACCGCCATTGCAGACTCACATGGAGAGGTCAGCATCATCTTTGCCGATCTCGCCGGGTTCACGGAACTGTCCAGGAAAATCAGTCCGGCCCACCTTGTAAAAATCCTCAACAGCCTATTCTCCACGTTCGATCTTGAAGCCGAGCGTTTGGGCATTGACCGGATCAAGACGATTGGCGACGCCTATATGGCGATCGGCGGATTGACGCGAAAGCCGGGTGCCAAGGACCACGCCGAAAGCGCTGCCGAGTTTGCATTCGCGATGCAACGGGCAGTGCAGCAAGTGATCGACGAACACGATTATCCGATCAAGATTCGCATCGGTCTTCACATCGGACCGGTGGTCGCCGGAGTCATTGGCGTACGGCGGCCGGCATTCGACTGTTGGGGAGAGGCTGTGAACCTCGCCAGCCGCCTTGAAAGCCGCGCCGAGCCCGGCACTATCCTGATTTCCGAAAGCGCATACTGGCGTCTGCGCCCGATTTACGAGATCGAACCGCAGCAAGACATGGAACTGAAGGGCATCGGCTTCGCCAAGGTTTACTTGCTCAAGGGAACCCGGGCCGAGAGGATCGCAACGATCGAACACGCGCCGGTGCGGTGGGCATGAAGTATCGGATCACATTCACTTAGATTGTCGTCTTGTCTCGAGCTGGTCCTGCCAATGACGACAATGGTGCATCACCAATCCAAGAAGAGCGAGCAGCTTGAAGGCAAGACTGCCAAGCGGCGTCGCAAGAACGCACTCTTCCGCGCCCGAAGGATTGGGTCGAGGTCGTATTCCGTCAAGACCTCGTTGGCGCAAGGCGGGAGAAGTCTCGGCGAGGTCCGGAATGGTTGTGGGAAACGGACTGTCCGCTTTTGGCCAGACGACTGAGATAGCGGCCGCTAAGTCGACTGAGGTCCGCGAGCTAGGAGTTGATCCCAAATCAAACTCAGCGAGCCAACCGTTTGGTCGGTCATGCCAAACATTCTTGACGCGGTTACTTCCATCGCGGAGACTAAATCTCGGCCACCGAGCGTGCCCAGTAATCGACCATCTGCGGTATATTGGAAGCGCCAACCTGCTTTGGTAATCGCCTCGCATGCGTGAAGCCGCACGGTCCTGTCTTGCCTCACTGTCAGTGTAATGGTTTGCCGCTTGCGTAAACGAAGGACTAGATCAATGCGTTCGACCCGACGGTCGGATTTTTCTTCAATAACCCTGTCCGCGATGAACTTGACGCCCTTATGTGCAAACGCCTTTTGACGACTGCGCAGGCTATTCAATAGGTCCTGAAGGAAGGGTGAATCGGAGCTCATTGGTAACATGGTGCCAAACTAGCGTCCGCAAACTAGGAACGCTACCAACGCCGCGAACGACTGCAATGTTGTCGCAAACGGACGTTTCATAGCTTTGCAGTGATATGGGTCTGATACCGGACATCAAATCCGCAAGTCCTGCCGTCCGGACCGCGATGCGATGTGGTTCTCCTGCTCCGTGGTACGCTCAATCCACCTGGTCCAAAGCCACGCTGCCTTGATTGAAAAGTGCGGCGATCAGCGCCATTGTGGGTTCCGAGTTTGTCAGGCCCGGATCGAGGGTGATGCGATCCCGTGCGCAGAGGCTTTCTGCGAATTCGGCGGTTTCCTTGACACACTCAAAACACTGGCCATCGACGAAAAGCAAAACTGGGCGCGCGTCTTGCCGGATAAATGAAAAGCGGCTGGCGGGGTTGCGGCTCAACGGAACGCCGCTTGCGAGACTTTCGTGCAACGATTCTATCCCGACTGGCTCTTCGGGCCGCCAATCCATATCGGGGTATCTGGGCGTGCTGCTATATTGACCGAACCAACGGGCAAATGCGTTGCGGTCCTCCAATTTTTCAGTGATCATCGCGTGCAACGTGGCAAGCGCGCCTGTCGAAATCTCACCCGGATTTTTCTGCCTCTGCAAGTTCGGATCTTCGTAGCGATCATCGTCCTGCATTTCAGCGAGCAGATCATCGCACCAATGGCCAATCAACTCGCTGCGCGAAGGCGCGCGAAAGCCGATCGAGTAGGTCATGCAGTCGTCGCCAACAGCGATACCGTTATGCGCAACGCGTGGGGGGATATAGAGAATGTCTCCGGGCTCGAGAATCCATTCTTCCCGGGCTTCGAAGCTGGCAAGCAGGCGCAAATCATCGTGCGGCAAGAGCGCGGTGGCAAAATCGCATTGCGCGCCAATCTGCCAGCGACGTTTGCCCAAGCCCTGGATCAGGAACACGTCATACTGGTCAAAATGTGGCCCGACGCCCCCTTCATCGGTGGCATAGCTGACCATCACATCGTCGATACGCCAATTGGGTATAAAGCGAAACGGCTCGATCAGCGCGGCAACGTCTGGCACGTGGTGATCTACAGCCTGGACGAGCAGCGTCCACGGCTTGTTGCGGAGCCTGCCAAAGCGTGATTCCGGGAACGGCCCGTTTTCTGCCTTCCACGTATCGCGTGCCTGCATGATCAGTCGCGATTCAACATCGTCTTCGCAGGCGAGGCCCGCGAGTTCATCCGGTTCGAGCGGGTTATTCCATGAAGTCCATGGATTTCTGATCAGCAGCGGCATTTTTTGCCAATAATCGCGCAGGAACCCGTCAATGTCGAAATTATCGAGTTGCATAGCTACGTGCAATTCCTCCAGCCCATCGGTCTCATCGCATCTGTTAGGCTGAACCGTGCGATTGCGCCATGCTGGACAAGCATTCCGGGACAGGTCTGGGCGGTGGCGGGGACGGTACGCGAAAGGCGAGGGTTTTCGCAGTCGCAGGTCTGGCTGTTTACATTCGCAAAGTTGGTGCGGCCCATATGAATTTACTTTGCGCTCGACAGGGGAGGTAACGAAATCTAGCTTCGGGCAAACCAAATAAAGCAGGAAGAGCTGATGACCCGGACTGTTTTGATCCGCACATTTCTAGCCCTTTGTACAACGCTGTCCTCTCCGGCCATTGCAGCACCAGATCGGCCGGATTTGATTGTCATCGGATCGAAAATAGAAACTTCTGAATTGGCTACGCAGCCCGTTGAGGCCTTTGCGGTCACAAAAAACGTCTTTTCCTATGTGGGCTCTGCCAGCAAGGCGCTCAAACTAGCGGGGCCGAAAACGCGAATTTTACGGATCGGAAACAAGCGTCTCTTGCCCGGTCTTGTCGATACCCATGTTCACCCTGCCGGCATCGTAGACCTCGATATTTGCGATCTCGAAAGCGAACCCAGATCGCTGGCTCAAATCGCCGATGTCGTGCGCGCTTGCCTGATCCGGTATCAGGTCAAGCCCGGCGCGTGGCTGTCTGTGGCGCAGTGGAATCTGTATAATGGCAATGAGCCAGACGCCGATCATCCCACTTTTCGTGCCGCTCTTGACCGCGCTGCACCAGATAATCCCGTCCAGTTGATGGGCAATGATGGCCATCATGGCGCGTTCAATTCCGCCGCACTGAAGCTGGCGCAAACACCCGACGGCAAGGTGATCGGCCTGACCCGCGAAACACTCGCGGGACCATTCAAGGCGTTTCGGGATCTGGTCGGCGTCGATGTCAACGGGGAACCGTCGGGCGGCGTCAATGAAGAAGCGCGCGCTCTGATGGGCATTGCCGCGTTCAATCAGGATGAACTGAATGCCGTGATGAAAAGGCCGCAGGCAGTTATCGAGCGGCTGAATGCTGCCGGGATAACGGCGTTTCTTGATGCCGACGTAGGGCCTGATTTGATAAAGCTCTATGACGTATTGCAAGAGCGCGGTCAGCTCACCGCCTATGCGACGCTTGCGCAATTTTATGATCCAAGCGCAACGCGCAAAGCCGATGGCAGTGTCGACTATGACCAGATGGTGGCTGATGCAGTACGTGTGCGCGATCGTTTCCGGAATAATCCGCTGATTCGTGCCGATACTGTAAAACTTTATGCCGATGGTGTTCTGGAGGGTGATCCATTGGCGATGCCGCCAACCTTGCCCAATTCACCCTCACTCAAGCCCTATTTGCAGCCCGTTTTTGGCAGGGACCAAAATGGCCGGGCGACGTTTTCAGGACGATATGTGGATCCATTATCGCCAGCTTGTCTGGCTGCAAAAACATCGCCGATGAACCCCGAGGCGAATGCCGGCTTCATCAAGCAAAACGGCTTTCATCCATCGCAATGCACGCGGTCGTCTGGCAAATTCCAGCACGCGCCGGCTATCATCATGGAATATGTCCGCCGGATGCACAAAGCTGGGCTGGCGCTGCACATACACGCGATTGGCGACGCGGCGGTCCGTGTTGCGGTCGACGCGCTGGAAGCAGCGCGGCTCGGCGATCCACAAAATGTAACGTGGCGACCCGATACTTTGGCGCATCTTCAACTGGTGAGTGCCGAAGATGTCGCACGCATCGGAAAGAACAAATTGTTCCTCGCGATGACCTACGCATGGATTTACACAGACAAGGAATATGATCTTTCGGTCATTCCCTTTGTGCAAAAGGTGAGCGGCGATAGCGTGACGGCGCTGCATGAAGCAAACAGCTATTACGAGCAACAGGCCTATCCTGTCGCCGCGATGCAGAAAGCCGGCGCGGTTCTGACGGCAGGATCGGATGCACCGGTCGAAACCCGTGACCCCCGCCCATTTGTCAATATGCAAATTGCAGTCATGCGCGCGCGCGGCGGCACGCCTCCCCTGAATGCGGCGGAATCCGTCAGCGTAAGGGATGTAGTGAAGGCCTATACGATCAATGGTGCCAAATCGCTGGGACGGGAACAGGTTTTTGGCTCGATCGCCATCGGCAAATCCGCAGATTTCATCGTTATTGACCGTGACATTTTTTCGATCCCGGCCGAACAGATTGGCGATACCAAAGTCGAGCAAACCTGGTTTCGCGGCAAGCAGGTTTACCCGGCGCAATAGTCAACCAGGATCGAATGGAGTGTGGGAATGCCGCGCGGCGAGATCGATCCTCGGCATTGACCACATTTGAATTAATCCTAATGTTTGATAATAGTATTGCTTAACTGAAAAATGGGCGCGACTCCGTGAAGCTGCCGCAAGAATTCGATCTTCATTCGCTTGAGGTCTTCCTGCTCACCGTTGAGCTTGGCGGCATGTCCCAATGCGCGTTGCATCTTCAGGTCACTCAATCTGCGGTGTCGCAGACTATTGCAAAGCTGGAGGCGAGCATCGGAACCTCATTGTTCGATCGTTCGCTGCGTCCGCTCGGGCTCACTGCCAGCGGCAAGTCTCTCTTCGAACGCGGCCAGCGGTTGGTGGCACATGCCAAGACCACCTATGATGATGTGCGCAACAGCGCGAACCTGCCGATTGCGAGCATCACGATTGCGATGTCCTTCAGCCTTGCCAACAAGCTGTCAGCCCCCATCCTCAATACGCTTGGAGACCATGCAGACAGGTGGAACATCCGGTCGGGCATTTCGCTCGAACATCAAGGCGAGTTTATGGCCCGCGATATCGACATGCTAGTCTCGGGAAGTTTCAGTCTCGAACACCGCGACGACGTTGAGGTTCATCCGGTTTTCGAAGAGAGCTTCGTTATTCTCCTCCCTGCACATTACCGTGAGGCCATCGACCTCGCCGGCAATCCGCCAAAAATTCCCTTTATCCGTTTTTCTCACCTGACTGGCATGGGGCAACAGATCGAACGTCAGATTGTACGGATGAAATTGAATTTGCCTCAGGTGGTGGAGATTGAATCGTCGCATCAGCAATTGGCGCTCGTTGCATCGGGATTTGGCTGGGGAATTACCTCCCCGGTGTGTCTCGCGGCGCAACCCGAACTGCTTCAGCAAATGCGCATAGAGGCGATGCCAAGAGGCCGTTTTGCGCGGCGTGTGCAGGTTGTGGCACGTGCCGGTGAACTCGGAGACTTGCCGCGCGAGATGGCAGTGCTTGCACGAAATGTATTGCGCGATTCCGTTTTTCCGCCCCTGATCGCCCAATATCCCATGCTCGAAAACCAACTCATGTGGGCCAATGGCCCGAATGATGCGAACCGATCGGGGTAGAGATGAAACCGGCACACATTCTTCTGGCGATGTTTGCAGTATCGTGCGCATTTTCTGCTTTTGCGCATCCCGAACCGCCCAGCATGACTGGCGTCGACGCGCCGGAGCTCGCCGCTTTGGGACCTGAGCCAGTCGGTTTCAGGACGATAGCGCTTGTCCACAAACTACAGCCTGATCTGATGGCGGCTGGTCTGAACTCAGGAGTAGTGCCGCTTCATGATCGCAAGCTGGTTGTCGATTTGTGGTATCCTGCCGATGTCAGGAAGGGCGCTCGCCGGGTTCAATATTCAGCCAAGTTCTGGGGCGAGCCACCCCTGCCGCCTGTCGCGTTCACGGTACCGGGATTGGCCGTGCAAGACGCCAGGGCACGCCGCAAATCGCACCCACTCGTGATCGTCTCGCATGGTTACAGCAATGCGCCTGCGTCGATGACATGGCTTACTGAAAACCTCGCGTCCAAAGGCTATGTCGTCGCCGGAATTCGTCATGAAGATCCGAACCCTTATGTCATTTCTGCCGAACGACGGGCCATTCCGAATTTCAACAGGCCGCAGGACATCGTATTTGTCGTTCAACAGCTCAAGGCAATGCTGGGTGCGCAGATTGATCCCGCCGCGATCGCGTTGATTGGTTATTCGCAGGGCGGCTATGGCGTGCTGACCGCAGGCGGCGCGACGCTGGATCCTGAAGGCCCGTCGATGAGTCTGGTGCCAGGGGGTTGGCTCAGGAAATATGCGCGTGGAACGCCGGGGGCGGCTGAGCTATCCGTTCCGGGGCTGAAAGCCATTGTCGCGCTGGCACCGGCTGGAGGCTTGCCTAGAAGCGCGTGGGGCAGGGAAGGGCTTGCGTCCATCACCGCGCCGCTGCTCCTCATCCAGGGAGATTCCGATCCGGTCGTCGACTACAAGAGCGGGGGCCTGTCCGTGTATGAAGGTGCGACCCGTTCGGATCGCTATTTGCTGACCTACAAGCAGGCCGGGCATTCTATCGCCCTTAACCCTGCGCCAGCCGAAATGCGGAGGTCGGTTTGGGATATGGACTGGTTCGAGGATCCAATCTGGCGCCAGGACCGGATCAATGCGATCAACCTTCACTTCATCACTGCCTTTCTCGGCTTGCATTTGCGGGGGCAAGCCGATCAGGCGGCTTGGCTCGATGTGCCTGTGGTGAGTTCCGATGACGGGGTATGGAATGCGCCGTCCGGCACGCCTTGGGGGGCTTATAGCCCCGGTGGAAAGGACGTTACCCTTTGGAAGGGATTCCAGCGCCGCCATGCGCGTGGAATGGAGTTGCGCCACGCGCTGCCCGAAGGCCAGAAATAGCCCTGTCGTCCGGGCATTCGATTTCAGGCGTCCGCATCTTCGAGGATCATGGCTGCACCTTTCTCCGCAACCATAACGGTGGGCGCGTTGATGTTTCCGGAAGTGATAGTCGGAAAGATCGACGCATCGACAACACGCAGCCCGTGAACGCCGTGCACACGGAGCCGTGCATCAACGACCGAAGTGGCGGGATCAGGGCCCATCATGCAGGTTGAGGTCGGGTGATAGACGGTGTCGGCTCGTTTGCGGAAATCGTCCAGCAGTTCGTCATCATTCTGGAGATGCGTGCCTGGAACAAGGTCCTCGGTGATGATGTCCGCGAGAGGTGATGTTTGGGCCAAGGCGCGCAGCATGCGGTTCCCAGCCCGCGCTTCCGCAATGTCATGCCCGGTAGACAGATA
>JANNLW010000502.1:0-2333 GCA_031397145.1 Sphingomonadales bacterium
CAGTGCAGGCGGCGGGCTTCGGTGCCGAAATCGCTGCCACCGCGGCCGAGGCCACCGGCTGCAGGATCAAACGCCTTGGCGCGCCGCGCATCCCGGTCGGCTTCGCGCCGACGCTGGAAGAGGCCTCGCGCATCCGGGCGACCGCCATCGTCGATGCGGCGCTGGCGCTGCTGCGATGAGTGCAACACGCAAGCCCTTTGTGCCTGTGGTGCTGGAAGAAGGCCTGGCCGTGGCCTGCATGGCGGTGCTGCTGGTCATCACCTTGCTGAACGTGCTGACACGCTACTTCACCGATCAGTCCTTCGCCTGGACCGAGGAAATCTCGGTCTTCCTGATGGTGCTGATGACGCTGGCCGGCGCGAGTGCCGCGACCGCACGCGACCGGCACATTCGCATCGAATTCTTCTGCGACGGCGGCAGCGCGTTGCGCCGGCAACGGCTCAAGGTCTTTGCCGCCTGCATCACCGCTGTGCTGTTCGGGGTGCTGGCGCTGCTCTTCAGCCGGGTGGTCGCCGACGAGCTGCGCTATGGCGAAACCTCGATGGGCATGGGCGTGCCGCGCTGGTGGTTCACGATCTTCTCGCCGCTGCTGTGCGCCGCCATCGCGCTGCGTTCCACGGGCGTGGCCTGGGCGGCGGCGCGCTCGCCAGGGCCTGACTCAAACACAGCCAGAAACTGGTCCATCTCGCGATATGTATTTGCATCAACCGTTGCCATGCCCGCAGTCGCCGCCGGGATCAGTGCCACGCTCGAAACGAGAAGTGCGGCGCGAAGGAAACCCTTTTTCATAATCAGTTACTCTAATTGCTGTGTCGAATGCAGTTTAGCGCAGTCTCGTTTGAAACGGAACCTGCGATATGGGAACAGTGTTTTCAATCTTGAAGAGGCGCTCGACAAACATCGACTAGCTGCCGACGGGCCGCCTTGGACGCTGCTTTGCCGAAACCGACTTGATAATGATCTCGCCTTTTGCATTCCGGCTGAGCGGCAGATCAGCCTTGGCGACGGCATTCGCAATCAGCGCCTCGATGCGAAGATCGTCCAGCATCTCGGGAGCGGCAAGGCGAATGCTGCGGACCTGGCTTCCTGACCCTTCGAGAAGCCCTTCAGGGTCGTCCAGCTTGACACCGCTCATGAAAAACAACGTTACCCAGCGCGGGTAGGCAGTGATCGAGAGGATGACGTTGCTCACCTTTTCGTCTGAGGCAAAGCCCACGGCCAATGCATTGTAATTGTCATAAACCAGCACCGTGGCGTTGGGCAGCCGCATTCGCATCTTCGCGATGGCGGCATGCGCCTGATCTGCGACGTCCGGCGTATATTTGGCGATAAAGCTGTCGAGTTCAGGATGGCCGGTTTTTGTGATTTCGTTGCTCCTCACTGCGTACCATCCACCACAGTACCGGCGGCAGGATCAGTTCCGATAGCGCCAGCGCGCAGACCATGTCCGATGGCCAGCCCTTGAGAACAACCGACACCAACCGCACCAGTCCACCCAGGAAAAACCACAGTAACAAAATGTGAAGGAGGGTGCGGTGTCGCACGAGATCTCCGGCAGCGATCCAGAACAGGATACCGTACAAGGTGAAGCTGGCGCCGTAAAAACGGTTCTGGCTGTCTAGCGTGGCATCAGCGAGCATTTCGGGCGAAACCTGAGCGCCCAGCATCGCATCCGCGCCAAGCCCGAGGAACGTATGCGAAAGACCGGCCAGCACAAAACCGGGCGCAATGACTCTCAAGACCAGCTTTACCATTTCCCCAACCTATTTGATCAAGCCGAACACCCCGATCAACAGCGGATCGTTTGTCGATGCAGGGTTCGACCGGATCGCCACTTCTTCACGCGCAATTGCGCGGTAGATGCTGTCGCTGGCCTTGCGCGTGACATCGTCACGCAACCCTGCAAAATCGATGTTGGTCGCCGCGCGCAGGGCCTCGACGACCACAGCATTGTCGAACAGCTTCAGGCCGTTATCGATCCCGGGCAACATCGTTGTCAGGAGCTTTTCACCCATCGCTGACTTGAGCAAGTCGGTTGCACCGCTCCCACCCCCGCGGATGATCGCGGCAGCGTCCGGGATGCCCATGTTGAGCACGGCCTCGGCAACGACAGGAGCCGCCAGTTCGGCACCCTTTTCTGCGGCCCGGTTGACCTGCTTTGTGAGGCGATTGCGAAAGACCGCACTGCCCAGAACGGCAGCAAGGATGCTGGTGCCGCGTGATCCGCCCAAGGCATCGGGTACGCTGATCCGTGCGACCTGGTCGTCAAGAAATCCATTCTCACGACCAAGTGAGGCAAAGGCTCGTTGGGCAGACAGGCTCAGCAAGCGCCG
>JANNLW010000004.1:0-16712 GCA_031397145.1 Sphingomonadales bacterium
GCGACGCAATCCGGTTCTGCTTGAACGCTGTCTCTATGTCGGCAGCAGTCCGCGCCAGCATCATGTCCTTGGGATAGGCCGCGACAAGGCGTTCGACGACATCGATCTGCTCGGTCACTTCAAGGACTGCCTCGGGTTCGGTCAAGCTGGCATCCACCCAGACCGACCAGAACTGCCCGCCGACCTTTCCAGCGCGCAAGCGCGCCAGATCGGTATGCATCTTGCCGCCCTTCTGGGTGGCAGTGGCGGACATGTCGCGGAAATCGAACTTCGAGAAATCATTGCCGAAGCGGGCGCGAAGCTGTTCGGGAACATCATTATGCCCATCGACAACTGGTGAGCGGGTCAGCGCAGCGCGTGCCGTTTCTTCAGGCGTTGTAGCGCCTGCCGGGGTTGAAAACACAAACGCCGCGCACAGCGAAACTAACGAGAGGCAGTGCAGTTTCCCAGTGGGCGAAATGTTCATGATGATCTCCGTGTCGACAGACTATCGCATTGCGAAAGCTTCGACCGGCCTCTGGCAGGCTGACGGCGGGTTTGGCAAGTCTTGCCGGATCCATTTTGCAGCTACAACCGCCCCACTATTGACATTGATGTTAATATCTCTAGAGTATCTCAATGAAACTGATCATTGCTCCCGAGGATGAGTGCTGCCCATGAGCCCAACCGTTTTCCGCCATCCTGATCGCGAACCGCCGCGTTTCCGTCCGTTCAAGGCACTCTCGCATTTCCGCAGACTTCTCAAGGACAAGGAAGATACCGAGCAGGTCTTCCACATTTTCGAATGCCTGCCGCGCAAGGGTTTCCTGCCCGAGGCCAAGGCCTTTATCGACAGCCCACGCGGACAGGCGCTGATGGCTAGTGAGCCGTTCCTGCCGACGATCCTCGATGATCATGAAGCGCTCAAGAAGCTGCCTGCCGGAACTGTGGGCCGCGCTTATGTCGATTTCATGCAACGCGAAGGCCTGTCGGCCGCCGGCCTGGTTGCCGAAAGCGACAAGATGCGACGCGGCAGACCGGTCTATAACGACCAGATCCAATGGTATGCCAACCGGCTGCGCGACACGCACGACCTGCTGCACGTCCTGACCGGCTATGGCCGCGACGGGCTGGGCGAACAATGCGTTCTTGGCTTCACCTATGGCCAGAACCGCAATCTCGGCAACGTCTTCATTGCCTATCTGGGCGGCCTCGAGCTCAAGCGGCGCATCAAGACAAACGCGCCGGTCTTCGCAGCCATCCGCCAGGGCCAGCGCCACGGCACAGCGGCACCGAAGATCATCGATGAGGACATCAACGCGCTCTTGGCTGAACCGCTCGAGTCGGCCCGCAAGCGGCTGGGCATTGGAAGTCCGACGCAATACCATGCGGCGCACGGCACCTATCGGGCACGGGGAATTGACCCGTATAATTTCCTGGCCGCGGTAGCTTAGGCTGTGACGTATAAATCCTCCCCCATCGGGGGAGGGGAACCACGAAGTGGTTAAGGGGGCCCTGATACAAGGCACGTGGGAGCGTGCAGCCGCTATCGCGGCTTTCCTGATTGGCTCCTCTTCCGTCAGTCCTTCGGGCTGCCACCTCCCCCGATGGGGAGGATTTTACGGTGACCCCCTACGCCATCAGCGCGGGGAAAAAGCCTTCATGTGCGGCGCGGAGATCGGCGAGGGGGATTTCAGCAAAAGTCGCTCCCCCGCCACAATCTCCGACACAAATGTCATCACCGCCGATGAAGCCCAGGTAAGACACAGGGACACTAGCTTCTTTGGCCAGCGCCAGAAGGTCAGTCGCTTCCGGATCACTGGTTGCGACGAGATATCGACCTTGATCCTCTCCAAAAAGATCGAATGGCATTTTCCGGAGTGTGGCATCTGGCAAGCCTCGGACGACACGTCCTGCCATTGGCTCGGTTACCCAATTGGCCTCCACATCAATTCCCAATCGACCGGCCAAGGCCATCTCGGCAATCGCCACCAGGACTCCGCCGTCCGAAACGTCATGGACAGCATTGACCAACCCCGTGGCAATTGCAGTCCGGACGAAATCGCCTGCGCGGCGCTCCGCATCCAGATCGACGGGTGGTGGCGGGCCATCTTCCCGTCGGTGACACTCCCGCAGCCAGAGTGACTGACCAAGGTGGCCGCAAAGGCCCCCAACCTGCCAAAGACGATCCCCCTCTGCCTTGAACGCGATCCCCACCGCCTTCGTCCAGTCTTGCAACAACCCGATCCCTCCAATCGCGGGCGTTGGGAGAATGGCGCTGCCCGTCCCGTCGTCATTCTTCGTCTCGTTGTAGAGCGAGACATTCCCGCTCACGATCGGCATGTCGAGCGCCTTGCACGCCTCGGCCATCCCTTCGATGCAGCCCACAAATTGCCCCATGATCTCGGGCCGCTGGGGGTTGCCGAAATTCATGCAGTCGGTGGTCGCAAGCGGGGTGGCGCCGACGGCGGTCAGGTTGCGGTAACATTCGGCGATGGCCTGTTTGCCGCCTTCATAGGGATCGGCATAGCAATAGCGCGGGGTGCAATCGGTGCTGATCGCCAGCGCCTTTTGCGTCCCGTGGATCCGGACGACCGCGGCATCGCCGCCGGGGATCTGGACCGTGTCTCCGCCGACCTTGTTGTCATACTGCTCCCAGATCCAGCGGCGCGAGGCAATGTCCGGACTGGCCATCAGCTTGAGCAGGTCCGCGCCGATGTCGGTCGATTCGGGAATGTCGGTCAGCGGCGCAGGTGGGACGGTCTTCACCCACTGCCGGTCATACGCCGGGGCATCGTCGGCAAGTGGACCAAGCGGAATGTCGCATACTGTCTCACCGTTGAATTTCAGCACCATATGCCCGGTTTCGGTTACATGGCCGATCACCGCGAAATCGAGTTCCCATTTCCTGAAGATGCCTTCCGCAAAACCCTCGCGGCCGGGCTTCAGGACCATGAGCATGCGTTCCTGCGATTCGGAGAGCATCATTTCATAGGGCGTCATGCCGTCCTCGCGACACGGCACCTTGTTCATGTCGAGTTCGATGCCGACCCCGCCCTTCGAGGCCATCTCGACGCTGGACGATGTGAGCCCTGCCGCGCCCATATCCTGGATCGCCACAATCGCGTCCGAGGCCATGAGTTCAAGACAGGCCTCGATCAGCAGCTTCTCGGTGAACGGATCGCCGACCTGCACCGTCGGGCGCTTTTCCTCCGAATCTTCCGAGAAATCGGCGCTCGCCATCGTCGCACCGTGGATGCCGTCCCGTCCGGTCTTCGAGCCGACATAGACGATCGAATTGCCGGGGCCACTGGCGGCGGAATAGAAGATCTTGTCGGTATCCGCGATGCCCACCGTCATCGCGTTGACAAGGATATTGCCATCATAGGCCTTGTGGAAATTGACCTCTCCGCCAACCGTTGGCACCCCGACGCAATTGCCATAGCCGCCGATGCCGCGCACCACGCCGGAGATCAGATGACGCATCTTGGGATGATCGGGTCGCCCGAAGCGCAGCGCGTTGAGATTGGCGATCGGGCGCGCGCCCATTGTGAAAACGTCGCGCAAAATGCCGCCCACGCCGGTCGCCGCGCCTTGATAGGGCTCGATATAGGAGGGGTGGTTGTGGCTCTCCATCTTGAAGTTCGCCGCCTGCCCATCGCCTATATCGACGACACCGGCATTTTCGCCGGGGCCGCAAATCACCTGCGGGCCGGTCGTCGGCAGTTTCTTGAGATGGATTCGCGAGGATTTGTAGCTGCAATGCTCCGACCACATGACCGAAAATATGCCCAGTTCGGTGATGTTCGGCTCGCGCCCCATCGCGGCGAGGACACGCTGATATTCTTCCGGGGAAAGGCCATGCTCGGTGACGATTTGGGGTGTAATTTCCGACATGGCCGCGCCTTAACGGGGCCGGAGGGATTAGCCTAGCCCCTTCACCCATCCGACGGCCGGATCGTCGAAATCGACTACCTGCCCGAGCTCATAGACATTGCGATAACCATAGGCAGCAAGGTTGATGAAGGTCTGGATATTAAGCGAGACCGGAGCGGCCTTGAGCGCGACGGGTGCCCTGTTGTTCGAGAAATTGTTGTTGCAATAGATCAGGATCGGCCGTTTTGTATTGGGCAAGGCTGCGGCGAGCGCATCAGCGGTAAAGTCGGTGAGCGGAAGGTTGATCGCGCCATCGATATGACCCTGCGCAAATGCATTGGCCGAGCGGGCATCCAGGATAACGGCCGTCCCGGCCTTGGCCTTGAATTCGGCGAGGCTTACCAGCCGTTTGGCACGCGTCGGTTTCACATCATGGGTAAGCCGTTCGAAGCCGGGGAAATCGATCTGCGGATTGGTTGCCGGTTTTTCCGCAACTGCTGTTCCGGCCGCTGCAAACATTGCGAATACCACAAATCCGATCGGCTTCACCACGCATCTCCCACTCATACATCGAACAATGAGATGCTGCGCGCGTGCTCCTATACCGGGGATGAACGGTTTGAACCGAAGCTTGACTCGCAACCCGATAGATTGCGGGTCAAGCCGGAAATTTTGAGCAACTTAATTGACGGCGACCTCGACCGTCCCCTTGAGCGGCTTCACATTTCTACGCAGAAAGGACACTGTCGTTCCGCCTACCGTGCCGCTCACGCGGATCTTGCCCACATGAAGCAGGAAGGGCGTGTTTGATGCCCAACCCTTGAAGGTCTCCCCCCGCCCGGTCTTGGTGATAGTATAGACATAACGTGTGCCGGCATGTTCGAAGGCCTTGGGTTGAGCGTATTCAGCTTTGGCAGCGAGGGGAATGAGCGACATAGTCGCAACAGCGATTGCAAGTAACATCTTCATGGCATGGTCCTTTGCTTTGAGAAGCGGATCAAATTGCCGATCGGAATCCTCTGTTGTTGTGCGTTGCAGCATCACGTAGGCGGCGGAATCCGGCAATTGCAAAGATCAAGTTCGCAATTGCCACCTTTGCAGTTGCCGGTCAGGCGGCCTTGGATGCACGCCCGCGCCCGACCCACAAGGCAATCGCTGCCGCCAGACCATAGGCAAAGAGCCCAAGGAGCGACTGGCTGGCATCCACCTCGGTTGGTTGCGGCGCGAACCAGTTGAACGCCTGCAGCCCGAGCAACACGGCAAGAAGAACGCCAAGCGGCCATGCCTTGCCCTTGGTCGCCCGCGCAAAGAGCCAAGCACTCCCGAACAGCAAGCCGATCTCAAGTGGCATTTCAATGGCCGGATAGTTCCACAGACCAAAACCAAGCTTTGGCGGGCTGCCTGCAAGGGTCAGGTCGGGTTGGTGAACGAGCAGGTCAAGCACCCAGTGCGACAGGACAACCGCGCCGGCAATGACTCCTGCCGTCGGATTGCGGAGCCACAGCCAGATGATGATACCAAAGCCCAATGCCCAGCCAGTCGCGCCGAGCAGGCTGTGCGTCCAGGGCATGTCATAAAGATCCATGTTGTTCATGGCCGTGATCCCAGGCGTCAGCCGCATCCTTTCGCCGCCGGTCAGCACCAGGCTGAAAAACCCGAAGTCGATCAGCTGTGCGGCAACGAAGAGCGTGCCCAGCTTTGGGGCCTTGGGATGCGCTGCTGCGGCAAATGCCGCGCTGTAATGCCCGACAAACATTCTCTCTCTCCCCCGTTAGTCGCCGCTACCCCCAGAAATGCTCGCGAAACCATTTGGTGACAATATATTTGGTGCCAGCCGTGACTGGACAGCCCTCATGGAGGGTCAGGTCATTGGGCGCGCCGAGCCCATCCATATTGTTCCACAGAACCAGCATGGCCGTGCGTGGGGTTACGCACAGGCCGGCGCTGGGAAAGTTGGTTTCGCCTCCGGCCTCCGGCTCGTTGAGATAGATCATCGCTGTCCAGCTGCGTTGCCCGCCGCGTGGGCGCTCCAACTGCCAATAGGCTTCGTTGGTGTGGAAAAAATCATGATGCGGCTTGAATTGCTGGCCGACCGCATAGCGTTGCCCCTGAAGCGTTTCTCCGCTTCTCTTGTCCAGCCCCATAAGATTGCAGATGCGTCCTTCAATGATCTGGACAAGCGGGTGAAACGGATCAAGATCGCCGCTGTAGCTGGTACGAAAACCGGGAATCTCCGTGCCCTCGTACAATGTCGAGGGGCGGCTCGTATCGTCAATCAACTGCATCAGGTCGGTGCATTCCTGCTCCAGCAGGAAACCCTGAACGATGTAAAGATCGAGCAACCCGGAACCGACCACTTCAACGCGCTCGTGGCGCGCGAGCCGCTTGCGGACACTCTTTCCAATTTCGATGAGCCTTTTCGACCCCAGATTCGCCTTTGCCGCCGCCGTACTCACTCGATCACTTGCCCCCGCACCATCACGAACTTCACTTTCTCCAGCACCCGCACATTGGTCAGCGGATTGCCGTCGACGGCAATCATATCGGCAGAATAGCCCGGCGCAATCCGGAAGAGAAAAAGGCCCGGAGCCCTTTAGAACTCCGGGCCAGCAATTCGACGGCTGCGACTAGTAAAAGAACCCGTAGATTGCGTCGATCACATAGCCAGAGCGAGTGTCCACAAGCAGGACATCGTCATAATAGCGCACCCAGCGGCAGCCATAGGGCGCCGGTGGCAGGCGATATTCCCATGGGTCATTCAGCCAGTAGCTGTTTCCAAAGAACAACGAGTCGAGATAAATGCCGATCCCGAACCGTCGATAGCTATGACGATAGCCATAGGGGTTGTAATAGCGCGGCTGCCGGTACTGGTGGCGATACTGGTTGCGATAGCCCTGCCAGTCATAACGCCGGTCATTGCGCCACGTCCGGTTCCAGTCGTGATTATTGTTCCCATGACGATCATAGCGATTATGACCCTCACGCCGTTCCCAGCGGCCATTGTCTTGCCGGTGCCAGCCACGATCATCGCTCTCGAAACGGCGACCATCCCGATTGCCGTCCCAGCGACGACTATTGTTCCGATCGCGATCAACGCGGCCATCGCCAAAATTGCGTCCATCCCATTGACGACCGTCACGCTGGCCACCAGCATTGCGATCGCCATCCCAGCGCCGCCCGTCGCGTTGCGGTGCCGGAGACTGGCTTTGATCGCGATTGGCGCGATCGTTCCAGTTGCGGCCGTCATTACGATTCGCATTGTTCTGGCGGCCCTGCCAGCTTCGGTCCTGCGTCGGGGCGGGAATCTGACGCGGATTGTTGGTCGTCATAGCGTCGCCCCGGCCCTGCCAGTTGCGATTACCGCCCCATTGGCCCGAAGGCAGTGTTTGGGGAGGAGCCCTGTCTACCGGCACCTGAGGCCGAGCCTGCCGATCCCCCCAATTGCCGCGCCGAACATTGTCTGGCTCCACCTGTGCCTGGCGCTGCTGGCGTTCGTCGCGTGCCTGCGCCATCGATTCAAAACGCGCCGAGCGAGCCTCATTGGTGACAGGCTGGGCGGGGCGGGCCTCCTGGGAGGATTGGCGTTCCTGCCTCTCTCGTCGTGGGGCTGGTTCACCCGCGTTCATCCCGTCATTACCGCGGAACTGTGCATAGGCCGGAATGGATGTGGCAGATGCCAGCAACAAAGCGAAGGTCAACATACGCATCGTCAGTACTCCTCGCACAACCCCGACGTCATGCTCTTCAGCTGTTTACGCGTCCCGAGATGAGCCGATGCTTAATGAGACTGAAAGCAACCAGAAAGCTGTCAGCGCTTGCGCGGTGTCAGCGCCGGTACTGCGCGCGCGGCGTCAGCGGACGAAATACCGGGTGGTGGCGCGGCGACTATGACTTCGCGTCCGGCCGTCATTGCGGCCGCCCGCCGGATTGCCCGCCGGATTCTGGGATAGGTTCCACAGCGACAGATGTTCGTGATTGCCGCATCGATATCCCCGTCGGTGGGGTTGGGATTGATCTTCAGCAACAGCGCGGCGGCCATGATCATCCCGGACTGGCAATAGCCGCATTGTGGCACGCTTTCCGCGGCCCAGGCTTGCTGGACCGGGTGGCTCCGATCGCGCGAAAGGCCTTCGATTGTTGTTACCATCGTGCCTTCAAGCGAAGCGATCGTGACCTGGCACGACCGCACGGCGCGGCCATCCACATCGACCGTACACGCTCCGCAATCCCCGGATCCGCAGCCATATTTTGTTCCGGTCAGGTTCGAGGCATCGCGCAACGCCCAGAGCAAGGGCGTTTGAGGATCCATCCGGTATTCAACCGGCTGGTTATTGACGGTGAACTTGGTCAAGATGCTCTCCCGGCGCTTCTGGCCGCGCTATTGCACGATTGCGCGCAATCTTTCGAGCCTAAAACGCCCGCTCAAGGCGTTCGCGCAAGAAACGCGCCGGATTGGGATCGCATGACGATTGGCTCAACTTTCGATCGAGCTTCTGGATCCTTTGATATAGGTCCTCGCTTGATCGGATCAGGTGTTGGGCTTCCTCGGGAAGATTGCTGACAGTCGCTTGATCGCTTCGTGCTGCGGCAGCGAGCGGGTTTGCAGTGGCTTGCCGGGCACGCCGCGACAAAAGCCATGCGATCGAATGCATCAGACGGGTCGTGACTTTCAGCGACTCGCATGAAAAGCTGACGCGCTGCAGCGCGGTCATGTCCACTCGCGCGTCGCGCCCGAACTGGTCGAAATAGCTCCGCGCCTCATCGGCCAAAACCATCGATTCCATATACAGCGTGTCGACGAGTTTCTCGGTCATGCCTCCGGCTGATTTCATGTCCGCCTCGCGAGTTTTTTCACGCACTCTACATCGCATATTTTCGCGGACCGGGGAATTGCGATTGAAGGTAAACGCCCACACATCAAAAGTCGGTTCAGGCAATGATATCGGGAACGAGTCGGTTCTCGAGCAGCTGGATCTCGTCCTTGACGCGCAGCTTGCGCCGCTTCATCCGTGCAACCTGCAATTGATCCGTGCAGCCGCCCAGCTGCAGCGCAAGAATCGCGGCATCGAGGTCGCGATGCTCCTCACGCAGCACGCCCAGCCGGTGTTCGATCTCCTGCATTTCAATGGGTGATGCCAAAAGATCGTTCCCGCTTCGCCGATTCTCGTCCTCAATTGGTCGCATTCACCATAATGAGTGCGAGACAGGCAAGGCTTTTAGTGATTTACTCTGATTCGCAGTCAACAATGGAGAGTCGCTGATGGAAGCCAGCCATGTTCACAGCCTTGAAACCAGACACGCCGGTCTCGATCGCCTGATCGAGGAAGAGGCGCGCAGGCCCGCACCGGACGAGACAAGAATCGCCCAACTCAAGAAAGAAAAACTCAGGATAAAAGACGCACTGTCGCTCCATTAGGAGCGGTGCACCGTCATCCTGCCAAACGTCAGCCGTCGAGAATCGACTCGATGGCCTTAGTCACATGCGCAATGTCAGCCATGCCGTCGACCCGACGTACAAGTCCGCGCGCCTCGTAAATCGGCAGGATGGGTTCTGTCTTTGCGCGATATTCGGCCATGCGGGTGCGGACGGTTTCCTCGTTATCGTCTGGCCGCCGCTTGAATTCGGTCGAGCCGCATTGATCGCATTTGCCCGCGATCTTGGGCTGCTTGAACCGGTCGTGATAGCCTTCGTTGCACTTCGCACAGGTGTAGCGCCCGGTGATCCGCTCAACGAGCGCATCTTCGTCGACATCGAGTTCGATCACGTAGTCAAGCGTGCGCTTGCGATCTGAAAGAATGGTATCGAGAGAGACTGCCTGGGCGGCGGTGCGAGGATAGCCGTCAAAGATCACGCCCGTGCCCGGTTTCAAATCGTCAAGCGCTTCGCCAATGATTCCCGAAACGATTTCATCAGAGACCAACTCTCCGGCCTCCATCACCGCTTTGGCCTTGAGTCCGGTTGGCGTGCCTGCCTTGACAGCAGCGCGGAGCATGTCTCCCGTTGAAAGCTGGACCATGCCGCGCTCGTCAACCAGGCGACTTGCCTGCGTGCCCTTTCCTGCGCCTGGTGGGCCCAGCAGAATGATATTCATGTGTTTCGCTCCCCCGGCCCGCCCTGTTCTAGCGACGCAGGCTACCCTTCAGCTTCGCCTTTTTGATCAGGTCACCATATTGGTGCGCCAGCAAATGGCTCTGGATCTGGGTGACCGTGTCAATCGTCACGTTGACGACAATCAACAGGCTGGTACCGCCAAGATAGAAGGGAATGCCAAGCGCTGTGACCAGATACTCGGGTACGAGGCAGATAAAGGTCAGATAAGCCGCGCCGATGACTGTGATCCGCGTCAACACATAATCGAGATAAATTTCGGTGTTCTTGCCGGGCCGGATGCCGGGGATGAACCCGCCATAACGCTTGAGATTGTCTGCCGTTTCCTCCGGATTGAACACAACTGCAGTATAGAAAAAGCAGAAGAATATGATGCCTGCGGCATAGAGCGCCATGAACAGCGGCGAGCCATGCTGCAAGTTTTGCGTGATCGAAAGAACGATATCCCCCCAGGTACTTTCACCCGCCACCTGGTTGCCCGCGAACTGCACCAAGGTCAGCGGCATGAGCAGCAAGGACGATGCGAAGATCGGGGGAATCACGTTTGCCGTATTGATCTTCAGTGGCAGGAACGACTTGTCCGACTGCATCATCCCGCGCGCACTTTGGCGCTTGGGGTACTGGATCAGAACACGGCGCTGCGCGCGTTCCATGAAACAGATAAAGGCGATGAGTCCGATAACGAGAATGAGGATGCCGAAAATCAGCAGCGGAGACATGGTTCCCGTCCGTCCGCCTTCGAACACGTTGACCAGCGCACGCGGCAATTGTGAAACGATCCCGGCCATGACGATCAGCGAAATGCCGTTTCCGATACCCCGGCTGGTAATCTGCTCACCCAGCCACATCAGGAACATCGTGCCGCCAAGCAGCGCCGTGACACATGCGACACGGAACAGCATACCAGGCTCAACAACGGCGGATTGTCCGGAAGTCGCGCCCCAGCTTTCAAGCCCTACCGCGATGAAATAGCCCTGGATGATCGTCAGGGCCACGGTGCCATAGCGGGTATACTGGTTGAGCTTCTTGCGACCACTTTCACCTTCCTTCTTGAGCGCACCCAAGGCCGGAGATAGCGACGTGGCGAGTTGCACAACGATCGAAGACGTAATGTAGGGCATCACGCCAAGCGCGATGAGGCTCATCCGCTCCAGCGCACCGCCCGAGAACATGTTGAAGAAATCGAGCACGCCGCCTTTAGTGGTGTCGAACTGTGCCTGTAGCGCAATTGGATCGATCCCGGGCAGCGGCACATGGCTCAGCAGGCGAAAGACAACCAGCGCGGCCAGGGTGAACCAGATCCGCTTCTTTAGCTCGGTTGCCTGCGCGAAATTGTTGAGGCTGAGGCTCGCGGCCATTTGGTCAGCAGAGGTTGCCATAGAACTGGTTGGACCCTTGAATGAAAAGGCGGCGACAGAACCCGATCAGTCCTGCGCCGCCCCTATATAGTGCCTGATCCGCGCATGGAAAGGCGCGGAAGCGAGAAAGCTCAAGCCTTGTGCGCCGCAATCCGGGCTGCCCGGACCTTGCCTTTTTTGGCAGCGGCCTTTTCGGCAGCCGGAACGACCACGATCACATCGACCGAGCCACCCGCCTTTTCGATCGCGGCCTTGGCGCCTGCGGACACACCGGCGACGTTGAACTTCAGCTTGGCAGAGAATTCGCCCTTGCCGAGAATGCGCACACCATCCACGCCGCCTCGGGCAACACCTGCAGCCTTGAGTGCCGCATGATCGATGACTGCCTTGGTATCGAGCTTCTTGGCGTCGACCAGCTTCTGGATTGAGCCGAGGTTCACTTCGGCAAAATCCTTGGCGAAGATGTTGTTGAAGCCGCGCTTTGGCAGACGCATGTGAAGCGGCATCTGGCCGCCTTCAAAGCCGTTGATCGAGACACCCGAGCGGCTCGTCTGGCCCTTCTGGCCGCGACCGGCGGTCTTGCCCTTGCCGGAGCCAATGCCCCGGCCGACACGCATGCGGCCCTTGCGGGCACCATCATTGTCGCGGATTTCGTTCAGTTTCATGTCTTGCACTCGCTTTCGCTATGTTCGCGCTGAGAAAATTCGTGAGAAAGGCTTAAGCCACCACCTCGACCATGTGACGAACCTTGCGAATCATCCCCTGGACTTCAGGGCTGTCTTCGAGTTCGGACACGCGGTGCATCTTGTTAAGCCCCAAGCCAACGAGCGTCGCGCGCTGGTCCTTGGTGCGGCGGATGGGCGAACCCGTCTGCTTGATCTTGATTTTCGCCATGTCGATTACTCCACAACCGCTTCGGCATCAGCCTCAGCGGTCTGCGAACCACCACGGCCGAGCAGATCTGCAATCTTCTTGCCACGACGCTGCGCTACCGATTTGGGGCTGGTCTGTTCCTTGAGCGCCTCGAAAGTCGCCCGGATCATGTTGTAGGGGTTCGACGTGCCAGTCGACTTGGTCACCACATCGGCGACACCAAGCGATTCGAACACGGCGCGCATCGGGCCGCCGGCGATGATGCCGGTTCCTTGGGGAGCTGAACGAACATGGACGAGGCCCGCACCGAAATGGCCGCGGCCATCATGATGCAGCGTCCGGCCTTCACGCAGCGGTACGCGGATCATCGCCTTCTTGGCGGCCGCCGTTGCCTTCTGGATCGCTTCGGGCACTTCGCGCGCCTTGCCATGGCCATGGCCGACCCGGCCCTTGCCATCGCCGACCACGACGAGTGCTGCAAAGCCGAAGCGCTTGCCGCCCTTCACCGTTTTCGAGACGCGATTGATGTGAACGAGCTTTTCAATCAGCTCTTCGCCACCCTCTTCAGCACCCTGGCCACGACGGTCATCACGACGCCCGCGATTGCCATCACGGCCACCGCGTCCACCACCGCCTGCACGATCGCCGCCGCCACGTCCGCGACCGCCACGGGGGCCACGACCCTCTGGAGCCGCCTCGGGGGCTGCAGCTTCAACAGCGACTTCAGCGCCCTTGTTTTCGGTTTCGTCAGCCATTTATCAGAACTCCAATCCGCTCTCGCGGGCCGCCTCAGCAAGCGCTTTCACACGCCCGTGATACAAAAAACCTCCGCGATCGAACACAACCTTGGTTACGCCAGCTTTCTTGGCGCGTTCGGCAATCGTCTTGCCCACCGCAGTTGCCGCATCCATCGTCGCGCCGGTTTTCGCACGCGCATCTTTTTCGAGCGTCGAAGCCGCGACCACAGTCTTGCCGGCTTCGTCGTCAATGACCTGCGCATAAATGTGACGGCCAGAGCGATGAACGGACAAGCGCGCGCGCAAGCCACGCTTTGCCAGAAGCGATGTACGGACGCGACGGCGCCGTTTTTCGAAGAGTGACAGCTTGGCCATTATTTCTTCTTACCCTCTTTGCGGAAGATATACTCGCCGCGATATTTGATGCCCTTGCCCTTGTAAGGCTCTGGCTTGCGCCAACGGCGGATTTCCGCAGCAAACTGGCCGACCTTCTGGGCATCGATGCCCGAAATTTCGATGGTCGTCTGATCCGGCGTTTTCACTTCAAGGCCTTCGGGCACTTCAAGATCGACATCATGGCTATAGCCAAGCTGAAGTTTCAGCTTGCGGCCTTGCGAATTGGCACGATAGCCAACACCGGTAATTTCCAGTGTCTTGGAGAAACCGGTTGTCACGCCAGTGACCAGATTCTGGATCAACGTGCGCTGCATTCCCCAAAAAGAGCGGGCGCGCTTGGTTTCATTGGCAGGCTTTACCGAGAGCATGCCGTCTTCAAGCGCATAGGTGACTTCGCCTTCCATCGGAAGCGACAGGGCGCCTTTTGGGCCAGTGACCGAAATCACCCCGCCTTCGAGCGATGCTGTGACACCCGCCGGGATCGAGACCGGCTTCTTGCCTGTGCGGCTCATCAGAATACCTCCGCCAACACTTCGCCACCGACATTCTGGTCGCGCGCTTCCGCATCGGACAGAACGCCCTTTGGCGTCGAAACAATGGTGATGCCCAGGCCATTGCGGATACGCGGAAGTTCTTTTGAACCCGAATAGACGCGGCGGCCTGGCTTCGAAACGCGGGCGACATGCTTGATTGCAGGCTGCCCTTCGAAATATTTTAGTTCGATGCGCAGGCCTTCGTGCCCCGCAAGCTCTTCTTCCGAATAGCCGCGGATATAGCCTTCGCGCTTGAGCACCTCGAGAACGTTTGCGCGCAGCTTTGAAGCCGGCGTCATCACGCTGTCCTTCTTGGCGCGCTGTCCGTTGCGGATGCGGGTGAGCATATCACCCAGTGGATCGGTCAATGCCATCTCTTTTAACCTCTACCAGCTCGACTTGGTCACACCGGGGATCAGGCCCTTATTGGCCAGATCTCGCAGCTGAATGCGACACAGACGAAACTTGCGATAATAAGCGCGCGGACGACCCGTCAGCTCGCAGCGATTGCGCACCCGTGTCGGATTGCCATTCCGCGGAATTTCCGCGAGCTTCAGCCGAGCCATGAGACGATCCGTGTCGTCCTTGCTCTCGTCATTGGCGATTGCCTTCAAACGTGCGTAGCGGCCGGCATATTTCTTGACCAGCTTCTTGCGCTTTTCATTCTTGTTGATGGAACTCACTTTAGCCATATCACGCCGCCTGCTTTTCTTGAGTTTCCGCACCAGTTTCTTCTGGCGGGAAAGGGAAGCCGAAAAGACGGAGCAACTCGCGCGCCTCGTCATCGGTGTTCGCGGTAGTCGTGACGATCACGTCCATCCCACGCACCTTGTCGATCTGGTCATAGCTGATTTCTGGGAAAACCAGCTGTTCCTTCAGGCCCATCGCATAATTGCCACGACCATCGAACGACTTTGGGTTCACGCCACGAAAATCGCGGACACGGGGCAATGCAATCGTGATGAGACGGTCGAGGAACTCGTACATCCGCTCACGACGCAAGGTCACTTTGCAGCCAATCGGCATGCCTTCGCGCAGCTTGAACTGGGCGACAGACTTCTTGGCCTTGATGATCACCGGCTTCTGGCCTGCAATTTGCTGCATTTCGCCAGCGGCAATATCGACCTTCTTCTTGTCCTGGGTCGCTTCGCCCACGCCCATGTTGATGACGATCTTTTCAAGACGCGGAACCTGGAGCGCGTTCGTGTAACCGAACTTCTCCGTCATCGCCTTGACGATCGTCGTCTCATAGATGCCTTGCATCCGGGCCTTGTTTTTTGAATCAGCCATTGATCACTTCTCCGGACTTCACGGCCACGCGAACCTTCTTGCCGTCCTTGACTTCAAAACGGACGCGCGTCGGCTTGCCCGTCTTGGGGTCCTCGATCGCGACCTTGGAAATGTGAAGCGCTGCTTCACGGCGTTCCAGGCCACCTTGTGGATCGGTTTGGGTCGGCTTCTTGTGCCGGGTCGCGATATTCACGCCCGAAACCACGACCTTGCCTTCCTTGGGCATGGAAAGCACGACTTCGCCATGCTTGCCCTTGTCCTTGCCCGACAGGACGACAACCTTGTCACCCTTCTTGATTTTGGCCGCTGACATCACAGCACCTCCGGCGCGAGTGAAATGATCTTCATGTAGTTCTTCGCGCGCAATTCTCGGACAACCGGGCCAAAGATACGGGTGCCGATAGGCTCCTCATTCTTGTTGACCAGGACGGCGGCATTGGTGTCGAACCGGATCGTCGAACCGTCGGCGCGATGAATATCCTTGGCGGTGCGAACGATGACGGCGCGGTGCACATCACCCTTCTTCACCTTGCCGCGTGGCTGGGCTTCCTTGATCGATACGACGATCACGTCACCCACGCCCGCAAAGCGGCGCTTCGAACCACCGAGAACCTTGATGCACTGGACGCGCTTTGCACCGGAGTTGTCGGCAACCTCGAGATTTGATTGCATCTGGATCATGGATCAGGCCTCCAGCTCAGCCGGGGTGGCAACGCCACCGCCGTCAACCACGCGCCAGGATTTCAGCTTCGAAATCGGGGCGCACTCTTCAATCCGCACGATCTGGCCTTCCTTGAAGGTATTGGCCTCGTCATGCGCATGATATTTTTTCGAGCGGCGAATGATCTTGCCGTAAAGCGGGTGCTTCACCTTGCGCTCGACCTTCACAACAACGGTCTTGTCGGTCTTGTCGGACACGACGGTTCCAGTCAGGATACGTTTTGGCATCGTGTCTTCCTTCAGGCCTTGGTCGCAGCGCTGGTGCGCTGGGACTGGAGCGTCTTGATGCGAGCGATAGTCCGACGGACCACGCGCACGCGGGCTGGCTTTTCAAGCTGGTTGGTCGCAGCCTGAAAACGCAGGTTGAATGCCTCGCGCTTCAGTTCGACAAGCTGTTCGACGAGCTGGTCGTCAGTTTTCACCTTAAGGTCAGTGATCTTCGTCATCACTATGCTCCCAGATGCGAGGTGTCGCCCAGACGGGCAACGACCTTTACCTTGATCGGCAGTTTCATAGCGGCACGCTGGAAGGCAACGGCTGCCAACGGACCCGGAACGCCGTCCAGTTCGAAAAGAATGCGGCCCGGTTTCACGCGCGCGACCCAGAATTCTGGCGAGCCCTTACCCTTGCCCATCCGGACTTCGGCGGGTTTTGACGAGACTGGCACATCGGGAAACACGCGGATCCACAAACGCCCCTGACGCTTGATGTGACGCGTGATGGCGCGACGGGCGGCCTCGATCTGGCGTGCAGTGATCCGGTCTGGCTCCATCGCCTTCAGGCCGTAAGACCCGAAGTTCAATGTTGTCCCACCGGGAGCATCGCCATGGATGCGGCCCTT
>JANNLW010000362.1:0-4589 GCA_031397145.1 Sphingomonadales bacterium
TGCGTGGATCTTGGCGAGATTGTAGCTCCCGGTGATGCTGGGGCATTGGCCAGCCGCGTGCCAGGTCGAACCCGACGTCAGTTCATCCTTCTCGATGAGCAGGCAATCCGTCCAGCCGAGTTCGGCAAGGTGATACAACAGGCTCGCACCCATGATACCGCCCCCGATTATGACTACGCGCGCGCTTGTCTGCATGAAGGATCATTTCCTCTGGAATCGCTTGTTGTCATAATAGTGCGCGACCGCCCACTCGCACAATTTAGCAATTCGGGTGTATTGGCTCAAAAAATTTCAGGGTGCCGGGCGGTTTGTGCGTTGCCCAATCATCAACGAGGCCAAAAGCCCAACGATGCTCAGACCCGCGATTATGCCAAAATAGATTTGATAGCCGGTTGGGCCAGGATAGTTGTCAAGCAACGCGCCTCCGAGCAGTGGCATGAAGATGTCGGGGGTGAAGCCGATCATCGAAATCATTCCCGTGGCCGTTCCTGTCATCAAAGCTGGTATCCGGCATTCTTCGAGCAACGCGAAATAAATACCGCGATGTGCGAAAATCGCGATTGACGCGATGACGATATTGGCGATCATCAGGACCACAAGCGACGCGGTGCCGGGCAAGACCGCAAATCCGGCAAAGCTGATGAACAGGACGACAAAACCTGCGGCGACGCTTTGCCAAATGCCGATCCTGTCAGCGACCAGTCCGGCAAATGCTGCAGCAACGGGCTTGAGCCAAATCTTGCCTGCCGCAATCGATCCGGCGACTATGACGCTCATACCGAACACTTCGCTCGCGTAGGGCGTGAAATAATAGGCACCCCAATAGGCGCAGTATGAAGTCATCACCACGGTTGCGATCAACCAGACGGCAGGCATTTTCGCGACAGCTGCAAAATCGCTGAATCCTGATCGCTCCGTCTCGTTGCGCACGGGCGATCCAGGCGAAATGACACGCCAGGCGATGATTCCAAGTGCAACATGGAGCGTAGCGTAGATCATGATAATTTTGGAAAATGCGGGAACATCGCCGCCCAAATTCGCAAAAACCGCAACGAGAATTGATGCCAGTATGGCTTCCGAAAAGCCGCGCCCTGCTTCCAGCAGACCGAAAGCCTGTCCTTGTTGCTCGGGCGGCGCCCATTCGCGAGTTGCCTTTATCAGCGCCCCCCACATCATGCCGGTGACAGTCACTCCCCAAAGCGCGTGGATACCAAGAGCGACCGGATAGGACGGGAATGTCGAAAAAATAAAGCCAAGAAGGCCGGTAGAAATCAGCGACAACGAAATGAGCAGGCGCGGCGAGACACGATCCGCAATCCAGCCGCCGACAGGATAGGTAGCAAGAGATGTCATACCGAACACCGCAGTCAGCATTCCCGACTGGGTATTGTTTATCCTGAGCGCTTGTTGCAGCGGTTCGTAGTAAAGCTCACGCAGGAATGGCAATAGATAGATCACCGTGCCTGAAAGGCCGAGCACAGCCATGACGAGCCATTTATTGGCGGTGTTCACAGGCGCGCGATGATCGGAGAAAATCCCATACCGCTCAGGCTAGGTAGCCCCCACCTGCATGTCCATGGCTATTCACGCAATGTGGATCGGGGTAGACCAGTTCAGACTGCAGCGGAGCGCGAGATGAGAGATGAATTGACCCTGCAAAAATCATTGCCGAGTTCAGCCTATATCGCGCCGGAACGCTTTGCGCGCGAGAAGGATGAACTGTTCGCGCGCAGCTGGTTTTGCAGCGGGCGCGAAGAGGATGTCTTCGAACCGGGCAGCGCGATCATCATCGATATTCTTGGCGAAAGCGTGATCGTCGCGCGGCTGAAGGACGGCAGTTTGCGAGCGCACTACAATGTCTGCCGCCACCGCGGTTCGCGACTTTGCAGCAATGACGAGAAATGGGGGCTCTCCCTGAAGGGCGGGATCGACCGGGAGTATATACGCTGCCCCTATCACCAATGGACTTATGGACTTGACGGCGCGTTGGTCAGCGCCCCCCATCTTTCGCGCGAGGCTGGCTTCGATCCGGCAAATTTCAGCCTTTATCCTGTGGGCATCGGCACTTGGGGCGGATTCTTCTTTCTCAAACTTTCCCCTGAATCCGACGATTTCAAGCGCAGCACACTTGATGATGCCCTGGGCGAGGCGCCGCGCCGGTTGGGCAACTACCCGCTTGACCGACTCAAGACAGCACGCACGATCAGTTATGACGTTGATGCCAACTGGAAAGTCATCGTCGAAAATTACAACGAATGCTATCATTGTGGCGGCGTCCACCCGGAGCTGTGCGAAGTGGTGCCCCAATTTCGCAAGAATGGCGGTCAGGGGCTCGACTGGGAAAACGGCATTGCCCATCGCGATGGCGCGTGGACATACACTTTTTCGGGGACAACCAATCGACAGCCATTCGAAACGCTGGATGAATTCGAGCGTGTCCGCCACAAGGGTGAACTCATCTATCCAAACCTGATGCTTTCGATGAGCGCCGAACACGGCGCAGCATTTTTGCTTTGGCCCCTTGCGGCGGGGCGCACCCGCGTCGAATGTCGGTTTCTGTTCGATCCCTCCGAAATCGCCCGCGGTGATTTCGCGCCCGAAGATGCAGTCGACTTTTGGGATATTACCAATCGTCAAGATTGGGCCGTATGCGAACGCGTCCAGTTGGGCATGTCTGCTCGCATGCACACACATGGCTTTTATGCACCCATGGAAGATGAAAATGTCGATATCCGGCGCTATATCGAGCGCCATCTTGAACCAGATTCAGGGACCTAAGCAAAAATATTTAGGCTTACCTCCAAAATTTTCATTTGTGGCAAACCTGCGTCACAGATTTAACTCCATGAAAGGTTCAGGGGGAAGCCACTCGACAGGGTCCGCCCAATTGCGACCATTTGTCGGCGTGCTCATCATCGGAAGCGCCAGAAAGCATATATGAAGATTGGATTTATTGGCCTTGGCAATGTCGGCGGCAAGCTCGCCGGAAGCCTGATACGCAACGGGCATGATGTAACGGTACGCGATCTCGATGAGGCGCTGGTCGCAGACTTTGTCGCGCGCGGTGCCAAGTCCGCACCGTCTCCCAAAGCATTGGGCGAGATCGTTGATCTTATCGTCACTTGCCTCCCCTCTCCCGCTGCGAGTTCCGCTGTGGCAGAAGGCGAAGAAGGCTTCCTGCAGGGAATGCGCCCCGGTCAGGTGTGGCTGGAAATGAGCACCACGGACTATAGCGAAGTAATACGCCTTGGTGCGCTTGTTGAAGCGCGGGGCGCGATGTTCATCGAATGCCCGGTATCTGGTGGATGCCATCGTGCCGATACCGGTAATATCGCAATCTTTGCTGGCGGGCCGCGTGCGGCATTCGAATTCGTTCTGCCCGTACTCACGACGATGGGTCGCCGTATCCTTCATACCGGTGGCCTTGGGACTGCATCGCAGCTCAAGGTGATGACCAACTATCTCTGCACCGTGCACCTTGTCGCCCTCGCCGAAGCGCTTACAACCTGCAAGGCCGTTGGGCTCGATATGAATACGACCTATGAGGCGATCCGGATTTCGTCTGGCAACAGCTTCGTCCATGAGACCGAAAGCCAAGTCATACTTAACGGTAGCCGCGACATCAACTTCACGATGGATCTGGTATCAAAGGATATTGGCCTGTTTGACCAGATCGCCCAACGTGCGGGTGTGCCTGTGGAACTCTCCCCACTTATCGTACGCCTTTTCAAGGAAGGCGAGGCAAATTACGGCCCGCGCGAATTTTCGCCCAACATCATTCGCCGCTACGAAGAGCCATTGGGGCTAAAGGTGCTGGGAACTGGCTTTCCGGACGAGATGGTTGACGATGAGCCGGAAGAGCCCGGCTATGAGGTCATACCGAGACGCTAAGCTGCCCGATTCTGCGCTACGATCCAGTCCATAAAGGTCCGGATCCGCACATTTTCTTTCATATCCTTGCGACAAATCAGGCCCCATTCTCCGGGGCAAACGGCTTTGTGATCAACCGGGCAAACGAGACGCCCGCTGGCGATGTCCTGATCGACAAACGGGCCATTCACCAAGGCAATCCCCTCGCCATTCAGGGCCATCTCCAGCGCAACGGCGAGCGTATCAACAAGTAAATAGGGTGCTGTGGGCGAAAAATTGACCCCCGCTGACGTGAACCATGTTTCCCAGTTTTGCACCTCGGTATAGATAGCCACCAAAGGTTGCGTCATCAGGTCCCGAATTGCAGCAGGCTGCCCCATCCTTTGCAAAAGTGCGGGACTGCACACCGGGAACAAGGCATATTCGAAAAGCGGGACCCAATGATATTTGGAAGGATCAGGCGCTGTCTCGCAATAGACCAGCCCTACATCGGCATGAACATCGTCAAACTCCCACTCCACCGCACAGGTATTGAGCGTCAGTTTCACCTCGGGATGATCCTGCAGAAATTGAGGGACCCGCCTTGCAAGCCAGCGAATGGAAGCCGTCACATAGGTCTGGATGCGAAGGGGTTTGTCCAGCGCATTGCGATGGACAGCCTCTATACCTTCGATCAGGGATTCAAATGCGGAACGGACGTAAGGATAGAGCACACGCCC
>JANNLW010000010.1:0-2597 GCA_031397145.1 Sphingomonadales bacterium
CCCTGGATGTCCTGAATCCGGAAAAAGCCAAGGCCGTTCCCTTTCAAGGTTGTTGCGAACGATGGCCGGCGTCCTATGGTGAGCAGCCGAGAATGCTGACAGGGTCTGGCAGACCAAATTCTAAAGGGGACACATGTGACAGTTGCAACTTTGGACGTTGGCGAAGACAGGGCCGCCGATCAACTCAGCCGCTCGCTCAAATCGCGCCATGTCTCGATGATAACGTTTGGCGGGATCATCGGAGCCGGGCTTTTTGTCGGATCATCGACTGCGATCAGCACCATAGGGCCAGCCGCCGTCGTGAGTTACGCAATCGCAGGATTTCTCGTCCTGCTGGTGATGCGAATGATTTCGGAAATGGCGATGGCCATACCCGGTGTCCAGACCTTTCCTGACTTTGCCCGCGAAGGTGTGGGAAATTGGGCAGGCTTTCTGGTTGGCTGGCTCTACTGGTATTTCTGGGTTGTTGTGATCGCCATCGAAGCGATTGCAGGGGCCAAGATCATTTGCGGCTGGTTCCCCCAATTCGAGGTTTGGCAGGTCGGCGTTACCTTGATGGCGATCCTGACTGCAGTGAATCTGATGTCAGCGAAATCCTATGGCGAATTCGAGTTCTGGTTTGCTTCAACCAAGGTTGTCGCGATCATTGTCTTCATCGCCGTAGCGGGCGCCTATGCGCTGGGACTGACATCGCCAAACGGGAATACATTTTCCAATCTGACCGCGCATGGCGGGTTTGCGCCTGCCGGCATTGCAGCAATTTTTGCGGGCGTTTCAACGACGATCTTCTCGCTATGCGGCGCCGAGATTGCGACGCTGGCCGCAGCCGAATCCCAGGAAGGTGCAAAAACGATTGCGCGGATGACAATTTCGGTCTCGCTCCGGATTTTGATTTTCTTCGTCCTTTCGATCCTGACGATCGTATCGGTGGTGCCGTGGAACGAGATCCAGACGGGTGTTTCTCCGTTCGCCCATGCGCTGCGTGAAATGGGCTATCCCGCGGCCGACCTCATCATGAATGCGATCGTGCTGGTTGCCGTTCTCTCGTGTCTCAATTCGGGGATCTACATCACGTCGCGGGCCATGTTTGGTCTTGCCAGGAATGGCGATGCGCCGCAGACCTGCGTGCGGCTCAGTCGATCGCGAGTGCCGGCACGCGCGATCCTTATCGCCAGTCTGTTCAGCTATGGAGCGCTTGCCGCTTCCGTATTGTCTCCAGACCGCGTCTTCAACTTCCTCGTCAATGCCTCGGGCGCAATCATGCTGTTCATTTATATGCTGATTGCGATTGCCCAGTTGCGGTTGCGCGCGAAGTACGAGGCCGAAGCTCCTGAGCGGCTTCAGATCAGGATGTGGTTCCATCCCTATGGCACTTGGGGAGCAATTGCCGGAATGGCAGGCGTGCTCATCCTCATGCTATTGTCAAAGGACCATGCTGTGGAATTTTGGACCAGCGTTCTGGTCGCGGCGCTGTTCATGATCGGATACTGGGTCAGGAAATCGGTTGGCCGTGCCGCGACCAGCTGAATTCGGAATGCTGAATTTTTCCGGTCGAAACATTCTTTTCAGTCGAAATACCGGGCCCGAATGCTGCATAGCCTGTCTGGTCTGGTTTGATTTTGGAGCCGCACGATGAAACTTGAAAATGACCCGCTGGCGGCCTTCTGGATGCCGTTTACCGCGAACCGCGCCTTCAAGGCGACGCCGCGATTGCTCAGCAGCGCCAAGGACATGCATTATACAAGCAGCGACGGGCGCCAGATTTTGGACGGAACCGCTGGTCTTTGGTGTTCGAACGCCGGTCATTGCCGCGAACCGATTGTCGAGGCGATCCGCAAGACCGCTGGAGAGATGGATTTTGGCCCCACCTTCCAGCTTGGCCATCCGCTCGCCTTCGAACTGGCGTCGCGACTTGCCGCACTCATGCCCGAGCCCCTGGATCGCATTTTCTTTACAAACTCGGGATCGGAATCTGTCGATACAGCACTCAAGATCGCGATTGCTTACCAGCGCGCGCGTGGCGAGGGAACGCGAACCCGGCTGATCGGGCGCGAACGCGGCTATCACGGTGTCGGCTTTGGCGGAATTTCGGTGGGCGGGATCGTCAACAACCGAAGGCAGTTCGGAACTTTGTTGACCGGGGTCGATCATCTCCCACACACGCATGACATCGCACACAACGCTTTCACGCGCGGGCGCCCCAAATGGGGCGCGCACCTTGCGGAAGAACTGGAACGGATCG
This sequence comes from Sphingomonadales bacterium, assembly GCA_031397145.1. Lineage (GTDB taxonomy): Bacteria > Pseudomonadota > Alphaproteobacteria > Sphingomonadales > Sphingomonadaceae > Aquisediminimonas. The sequence continues at coordinate 2,243 of JANNLW010000010.1, forward strand.
TCGCACTGCACGGCGCAGAAACGATCGCGGCGGTGATCGTCGAGCCGATGGCGGGGTCAACCGGTGTGCTCGTTCCACCGATTGGCTATCTCGAAAAACTGCGTGAGATTTGCAGCAAGCACGGCATCGTCCTGATCTTCGACGAGGTTATAACCGCCTTTGGCCGCATCGGCGGGGCAACGGCAGCCGAAACGCTGGGCGTGACGCCTGATATCATCACAATGGCCAAGGGGCTGACCAATGCCGCCGTGCCGATGGGGGCAGTTGCGGTCAGCCGGACGATCCACGATACCGTCGTCGAAGGCGGGCCGGACGGGATCGAGCTTTTCCACGGATACACCTATTCGGGCCACCC
>JANNLW010000014.1:0-8255 GCA_031397145.1 Sphingomonadales bacterium
CATCTGTACTTTGATCATATGGTAGTCGGGATGAATGTCTTTTTTCACGTCGAAAGCTCCGGAATATGGCTGGTTTCCGACCAGCCGGGGATGCGAAGCGGCGCCGATAGCGCCTTTGCCACTAAAGGGCAAGCATCAGGCGGGTGGATCGGCAATCATTGCAGTGAAGTTCGCTTCAGCCGCCAGTTTTCCGTCGACCAGAGCGCGACCGGCAAACTTGCAGACGCTCGATCGCTTCTGGACGAACTCGACCTCAAGCCGCAACAGGCAGCCCGGCTCGACCGGCGTGCGGAACTTTGCGCCGTCTATCGCCATGAAATAGACGAGCTTGCCGCTGCCTGCCAGGCCAAGGCTCTCGACCGCCAGCACGCCCGCAGCCTGCGCCAGCGCCTCAACGATCAGCACGCCGGGCATAATAGGCCGGCCTGGGAAATGGCCGTTGAAGAAGTCTTCATTGATCGACACGGCCTTGATGGCAACGATCGACCGGTCGGGGATGATTTCCTCGACCCTGTCGACCAACAGCATAGGGTAACGATGCGGCAGCGCCGCCATCACCGCCCGGATATCGAGCGGGCCGATGGCGGGCCTGATCTGCTCATTGCCCTCCACCGGGTCGATTACCGGCCTTGCGGCTGGGGCTGAGCTGGAGCTGCGCCGGCGGCCCCACCGACCTGGCCCGGCTGCCATCCAGCAGGTGGCGTGATGCTGACATTGGGAACAGCAACATTCAATTCCGCCAACACGTCGTTGGTCAGGTCTGCCGCTGGCAGTGCCTTGATTGCGGCCTGCGGCTGAAGCAGGATGTTGATGCGCTTCTTGGTCATCGCACTGTTCACTGCCGCTTCGAGCTTCAAGAGAATCTGTTCCTGTGCATAGGCACGGGCGCGAGCCACGGGTTCGGAAATCTTGGCAACTTCCCGGTTTGCTGCTTGTTCACGCGCCTGAAGCGCCGCGAGCTGCGTCTGAAGCGAGACCTGATTTTGCCCAGCGTTCGGAGCCTTGGCGGCGGTCTGATACGCTGTAGCGAGCGGCTGAAGCTCCGCCGTCAACGCCTTTGCGCGGGCATCGGCAGCATCGATCTGGGCCTTGTAAGTGACTTTGATCTGGCTGACGGCGAGCGTGTAAGCGTTTGACTTCGCGACGGCTTCATCAAGATCGGCAATCGCGACGTTGCTGACGGTCTGTGCCGAAGCCAAGGTTGGAATGGCGATAGCGACTGTGACAGGCGCCGCTGCCAGAAGAGCAGCTTTAAGTATTGTTTTCATCAGAATTGGGTTCCTACGTTGAAAGTGAACAATTTGGTTTCATCTCCAGGCTCTTTTAGCAGGGCCTTGGCTATATCGATCCTGAACGGACCAAATGGCGATTTCCAGTTGAAGCCGAAGCCAACCGACAGACGTGGCTTCCATGTATCTCCGAGGAAGCGTTCATCAAATGGCGCAAAGGCCGACGACGTTGTCGGGCAAATAGTAAACTGGTTGGTTGGTGATATCGGCGAACCGGGTGTTTGCAAGGTCGCAAAGGTCGTTGCCCCAGTAGACGCGTTGCGACACTGGAACTTGATCCGGTTGTCGGCTGGATCGGTAAAATTTGAAAGCGTCGTAAGATTGGGCTTACGCACACCGAACACCGAGCCCACGTCCATAAACAGCGACGGCCGGATACCGAGACTTTTTGCGCCCGATCCAAGCGGAATTTCAAGTTCAACACGGCCCTTGTAATAGGCCCTGCCGCCGAGCGCATCGTCCGTGATCTGGTTGCGGTCGGTGATCAGCGTAGCAGTCGTAATATCGTAGCGCCGCCGTTGGACCCGCGGGCCAACGCCGCGAATGTCAAATCCGCGCATTTCCGGCTCACCGAGGAAAAACCGATCCGTCAAACGAACCTTGTCCACGCCTGCGCCTCGATCCGAACCAAAGGCGAAAATATAGCCCGCTTCGATGCCAACCGAGAAAATGAAGTTGCCAAGCACCTTCCAATATTTATCAGCATCAAGTCTGGTTCTGATATATTTGACGCTACCGCCAAGCCCGGCAAAATCCTGGCTGAACACCGCGCGCTGTCCGGCACTGGGACGGAGGCGATTGTTGAGATTGTCAAATACCAGGCTGTAACCAATCGATGATGTGGTTCGTTTGCCGATTGCGTCGCAAAGGAAGCGCCCGGCCAGCAATGGATCGCACTGCCCATTGAAAAAGAACTGGTTCCTGTCGAGCGTGACATCATCAAAGTTGACACCATAACGCCCAGCCACCGACCAGAATTCGGTCAGCGGCACACCGACACGCACCTGAAAGCCGGTTGTCAGCTGTTGATAGGTCGTGTTCCGGTTATTGTTTACAAAGTTGAAGCTGTTGAAATCGCGCCGGAAAATATCGCCGCCCAAGGCAATGTTCCGGTCAAGAAAATAGGGCTCTGTAAAGCCCAGTTCGACAGACTTGGAAAATGTTGAGTAATTGACACTGGCGCGCAACTCCTGACCCTTGCCGCGGAAATTGCGCTGGCGGATCGAGGCGTTGATGATGAATCGCTCAATCGACGAGAAACCCGCCGAAAGCTGAAGTTCACCAGTGGATTGTTCCTCGACATTGGCCTCGAGGATGATGCGATCGGGCGCTGAACCCTGTTTTTGCTCAATCTCCAGCTTTTCCTGGAAAAAGCCGAGAGATTGGATGCGGTCGGACGAGCGCTTGACCTGGAAACTGTTGAACGCATCGCCTTCCGCAACCCGGAATTCGCGCCGGACAACCTTGTCCTGCGTGTTCGTATTTCCATTGATGTCGATCCGTTCGACATAGACGCGCGGGGCATCGCCGACCTTGAGAACGAGACTCATCGTCTTCGTTTCCTTATCGCGCTGGAAATCCGGGTTGACCTCGGCAAAGGCATAACCAAACAAGCCGGCCGCCTCTGTCAAGCTTTCGACCGTGTCTTCGACCAATTTGGCGTTGTACCAATTGCCCTTCTTGATTGCGAGTTTGTCTGCTTGCGGCTTGTAGTCGCGCAGTTCGCTCTCAACCGAGACATCGCCGAACTTGTAGCGCTCGCCTTCCTCGATCACATAGGTGAGGATGAAATCGCGCTTGTCCGGAGTCAGCTCCGCAACGGCCGAAACGACACGGAAATCCGCATAGCCATTGGTCAAATAGAATTGCCGCATCTTCGACTGGTCAAAAGCCAGCTTGTCGGGGTCGTAGCTTGAACCTGACGAGAAGAATCGCGTAATGCGCGCCTGCTTGGTCGCCATTTCGGCACGCAGTTGCCCGTCGCTGAACTTTTCGTTGCCAAGGATGTTGATCTGCTGGACCTTGGACTTCGGCCCTTCGGAAATTTCGTAGACCACGTCCACGCGATTCTGATCGAGCATAACCATCTTGGGTTCGACATTTGCGGCAAAGCGGCCCTGGCGACGAAAAAGCTCAACAATCCGCGCGACGTCTGCCCGCACTTTCGATCGCGTGAAGATCTGCCGCGGCGCGAGCTTTATTTCCTTGTTGATCTTGTCTTCCTTGAGGCGTTTGTTACCCTCAAGAATGATACGGTTGATCACCGGGTTTTCGCGCACTTCGATCGTAAGATTACCATCATTGTCACGAATCTGGACGTCAGTGAACAATTCGGTATCGAACAGGTCACGGATCGCCTGGTCAAGCGATTCCGTCGTGTACTTTCCGCCCGCACGCAATTGAATGTAGGAACGAACCGTATCGGGTTCGAGCCGCTGCGATCCCGACACGTTGATCGCCTTGATTGTACCGCCGCCTAGCGGAGCTGGCGTGAGGACGGGCGGCGCCACCACGGGACTCGCCGTCTGCGCCACCACCGGCATCGTTGTGCCGAGCAAAAGCAGGGCAAGAGTTCCGCGGCCAAATTGATACGCCTTGTTCGCTGTCACGCAATAATGCCTCTTCTACTTAGCGCAGTGCGCGGAACGCCCCTGCCCGAACCTTGTCAACCAATCAAGCCGGATAGCCGGTGCCACACGTCGAAAGATGCCAAATCATTGAATGTGACGAACACCATCAGGGTCATCAGCACCACAAACCCTGTGCGGAACGCCCATTCCTGGGCTTGCGCAGGCACAGGCCTGCCGATGATGGCTTCAATCGCATAGAAAAACAGGTGTCCGCCATCGAGCATCGGGATTGGCAACAGGTTGATGAATCCCAGATTAATGGAAATCATCGCGACGAAGCCTATGAACGGAACCCAGCCGAGCGTTGCGATCTGCCCCGCGAATTTCGCCATCTTGACCGGCCCGCTCATCTCCTTGGCAGAAAGATTTCCGAACAGGATCTGACCCAGGCCATCGATCGTGGATTTGATCGCACCGATCGTCCGATCAGACGCTGCGCCCGGTATTTCCTGCCATCCCAACGAAACGCGAACCGGTTCAACCGGGCCGATACCCATCGAGCCGCGACGCTGAACATTGCCAAACGGATCGCGTGCCTCGATATAGGCAGGCGTAGCAAGGATATGGATGCTTCGCCCTTGCCGTGCGATCTCGAAATCCAGCGCCACGCGCGGACGGGCATAAACCGTTTCATAAAGCGTTGCGAAATCGTCGATGGGTTTGCTCCCGATCGCGACGATCCGGTCCCCTTCAAGAAAACCACTTTTTTCGGCGACAGACCCGGCTTTGACGCTGCCGACAATACTGGGTGTGCGCATTTCGCCATAGCTCGCCAACAAGCCAGCAAGGAGCAGGAAACCGACGATGAAATTCGCGGCGGGACCTGCAACCGTGATTGCCGCCCGCTGCCACAAAGCTTTGGCATGGAACGTCTGGCTGCGTTCGAAATCTGGAAGTAGCTCCAAATCGGCGCCGGGTTGGCTTGCAGCATTTGCATCCCCGGCAAAGCGGACATAGCCACCCAGCGGCATCCAGCAGATCTTCCACCGGGTGCCGCGCCTGTCCGTCCAGCCAGTGATCTCGCGGCCAAAACCGATCGCGAAAACGTCAGCCTTTACGCCGCACCACCGACCGACAAGATAGTGGCCGAGTTCATGTAGAAAAATCAGCGGACCGATCGCCACCAGAAAAAACAGGACAGTCCACAAAAAGCCGGGAGTTTCGATCATGCTGCGACACTTTCCAAAATCACCGATGCCAGGCGACGAGCTTCCGCATCAATTACCAACACATCACCGAGCGAGGTTGGAGCCGCAGGCCCATAACGATCAAGCACACGCGCCACAACGCCCGAAATATCGCCAAACGCGATGTGCCGCTCGAGAAACGCGGCGACTGCAATTTCATTGGAAGCATTCAATATCCCGGGCGCCGCGCCGCCCGCAACCATCGCTTCACGCGCCAGCCGGAGGGCAGGAAAACGATCAAGGTCCGGCGCTTCAAAGTCCAGCCTGCCAACCTCTAGCAGGTCCAGTCGCTCACAAGGCGTTTCCATCCTCTCAGGCCATGCCAGCGTATGCGCTATGGGAATGCGCATATCCGGAGCACCAAGCTGCGCTAGAACCGAACCGTCCACATATTCGACCATAGAATGAATGACCGACTGCGGATGAATGACAACATCAAGCCGCTCGGACGGCATCTCGAACAGGTGGTGCGCCTCGATAAGTTCAAGGCCCTTGTTCATCATCGTCGCAGAATCGACCGAGATCTTTGCGCCCATGGACCAGTTCGGATGTGCAACGGCCTGCTCCGGAGTCGCCGTGGCCATCTCGGCGAGTGCGATCGTACGAAACGGTCCACCACTCGCAGTAAGGATAATCCGTGCGACCCCTTTCGGCGCAGATCGGTCAAGACACTGGAAAATGGCGTTATGCTCGGAATCGACAGGGAGAAGCGTGGCGCCGGATGCGCTCGCTGCGTCCATCATCAGCGATCCGGCAGAAACCAGTGCTTCCTTGTTCGCGAAGGCCAGGGTCTTGCCACCTTCGAGAGCAGCCATGACCGGCATCAATCCTGCACAGCCGACAATCGCAGCCATCGTCCATTCGGCACCGCGCCGCGCTGCGTCGGTCACGGCAGCCTCTCCTGCCGCCACGTGAATTCCGGTTCCGGAAAGCGCAGATTTCAGTTCGGAAAAACGTGATTCGTCGCCGATCACAGCACATTTTGCCGACGTCGCGCGTGCGGCCTTCGCAAGTCCGTCAACATCCGTTCGAGCAGTCAGGGCAATAACCTCAAAGGCCCCCGGATTGCGCAGGACAAGGTCAAGCGTCGATTGACCGACAGATCCCGTCGCGCCGAGGATCGTGATGGTTTTACGTGACGTCATGGCGCCAGCTCCAGCGCGACGAGAAGTGCCGCCAAAGGGGCAACTGTTACGACGCCGTCCAAACGGTCAAGAACCCCGCCATGTCCAGGCAGCAAGGTGCCGCTGTCCTTGACCCCTGCCTTGCGTTTCATCCAGCTTTCAAAAAAATCGCCGACTTGTGCGGCAATGGCCAGAATCGGTGTCGCCCAAACCAGAGATGACGGGAGTTCCAGCCAGCGATTGAAACCCACAGCCAGCAGCGTTGCCATAGCCATGCCGCCCAAAAGCCCCGCCCAAGTCTTGGAAGGGCTGATCGCTGGCGCGATTTTTGGGCCACCGATCGCACGCCCTGCAAAAAAGGCTCCAATATCCGTCGCCCAAACCAGCGACAGAGCCCAGAACGTCAACACCAGCCCGTTATCGGGTATCTGGCGCAGCCATAGCAACGCCAGAATAGGCATGCCAACATACACTAACCCGCCACCAAGCGCCGTATTTTTTGCAACAATGGCAACAGCAATGGCCATCCCGAAAACAAGACCAAGAGCAAAGAATCCCGGGCCAAGCGCGAGGGGTGCAAGAACGCCGAGTGGAATGCACATGGCAAACATCGCCATTCGACGATGCTCGTCCGAAACCTTGAGCAACCCGGCATATTCGGAAACCATGATCAACCCGCCAACCGTGACCAGAATCCAAAAAGCAATGCCGCCGAACCAGATTTCAGCCGTGGCGACGATGATCAGGATGACGCCAACCAGGATGCGTTGGGCGAGTTCGGATGCAGGCGATCTCGATCGCGTCACAGGCCACCGAAGCGACGTTCGCGCGCGCCAAATTGCCTGACAGCGTCCGTCAACTCATCTGCCCCAAAATCAGGCCAGAGTGTATCGACGAACAATAATTCCGCATAGGCGAGCTGCCAAAGAAGGAAGTTGGAAAGCCGTTGCTCACCCGACGTGCGGATCAAGAGATCTGGCGGCGGCAATCCCTGCGTATCAAGCATGTTTTCGATCATCGCTTCATCAATTGCCGCTGGATCAAGCTTCCCATCACGCGCGCGGGTCGCAATTGATTGCATGACGGTGACCATTTCGGCCTGCGATCCATAATTCAGCGCTATGACCAATGTGGTGTGCGTATTTTTTGCCGTGCGCTCGATTGCATCATCGATCATTTGCACAAGGTCCGGGGAAAGCGCTCGATAATTGCCGATGATCCGAAGCCGAACACCGTTTTTTGCCAGTTCGTCAATGTCCGAGCTTATAAAATGACGAAGCAACCCCATCAGATCGTTGACTTCTTCTGCCGGACGCCGCCAGTTTTCTGTAGAAAAGGCATAGAGAGTCAGGACTTCGATCCCGAGATCACCGGCCGCTCGCGTTACGTTTCGCGCCGCTTCGATTCCCTTGCGATGCCCAGCAATGCGCGGCAGCATCCGCTTCTTTGCCCAGCGACCATTGCCATCCATAATGATCGCCACGTGGCGAGGAATCCCGGATGCCCCACCCTCGCCCGAAAGCTTTTCCTGTGCTGATCCAGAAGGGGCGGGTTTACCGCTCACTTGCCGAGGATTTCCTTTTCCTTCGATGCAAGCGCGCCATCGATTTCGGCGATTGTTGTGTCTGTCATTTTCTGGACTTCCGCTTCAAGGCGCTTGCGGTCGTCTTCGCTAATTTCTATTTTCTTTTCATCGGCCTTAAGGTCATCATTGCCATCGCGTCTCACATTGCGCGCAGCGATCTTTGCCTTTTCGGCATAGCTATGGGCAAGCTTGGCGAGTTCCTTGCGACGCTCTTCGGTCATGTCCGGGATCGGCAAGCGGATATTATTGCCATCGACAATCGGGTTGATCCCCAGTCCGGCGTTGCGAATAGCCTTTTCGACCGGTGTGACATTCGATTTGTCCCAGACCTGAACCGAAAGAAGGCGCGGCTCGGGCACCGAAACCGTGGCCACCTGGTTCAACGGCATATTCGAGCCATAGACTTCAACCGTGATCGGATCGAGAAGGGCTGTATTGGC
>JANNLW010000374.1:0-4473 GCA_031397145.1 Sphingomonadales bacterium
CCATCCACGCATCCCGCGCGTTCAAGGCTTGGCAGAACCGCCCCAACGCCCACATAGGGCGGCGAACGAGGAGATTCGAAGACGTGGCGACGCTGGGGATGAGCGAGACGGAGCGCGAGGCGCTCGAGGCGTTCCGGCGCGACGTCGTCGAGCCGAGCATGACCAGCCTCGTCATCCTCGATTTCTGGGCGGAATGGTGCGGGCCGTGCAAGCAGCTGACGCCGTTGCTCGAAAAGGTCGCCGCCGATTATGCCGACAAGGGCGTCAAGCTGGTCAAGATCAATGTTGATGAAAACAAGTTCATCGCCGCGCAATTCCGCGTCCAGTCAATCCCGACTGTCTATGCGGTGTTTCAGGGCCAGCCGGTAGCCGACCTGACCCAGGCCCGCACAGAGGCTCAGCTTGGCCGGTTGCTTGACCAACTACTCAAGCAACTTCCGGTTCAGGGCGAAGCGCAGTCGCTCGAGGCCGAGATCGAACCGCTGATTGCGATGGGCGAAGATGTGCTGGCGGGCGGCGATGCGGCGCGCGCGGTCGGTGTCTTTGCCCAGATCGTCGAGATGGCGCCAGACAATCCGGCGGCAATGTCCGGCCTAATCCGTGCGCATGTTGCGGCGGGAGAACTTGAGGCGGCGGATGCGCTTGTCGCAGGACTTGAGCCTGATATGATGAAGGATGCGGCCATAGCCCGCGCTATTTCCACCCTCACGCTGGCTCGCGACGTCAAGCCCGTGGAAGATCTGTCCGGCCTTCGCGCGCAGGTTGATGCCGATCCCGACAATCACCAGCTTCGTTTTGAACTTTCGGGCGGCCTCATGGCGGCGGGTGACCGCGACGGGGCGGCAGACGAACTGCTCGCGATTATTGCGGCTGACCGCGAATGGAATGACGGCGCGGCGCGGGCTCAGCTGCTCAAACTGTTCGAAGTCGTCGGCATCGAGGATCCCTGGGTGTCGGCACAACGGCGCAAGCTTTCTGCGGTGCTCTTCACATGACTACACGGACGCTCACCCGAATGTCAGTTTTCCCGCTTTCAGGCGTATTGCTCTTTCCACGCATGCATTTGCCGCTTCATATTTTCGAGCCACGGTACCGTGCGCTGGTCTCGGATGCCATGGCACGTGACCGGAAGATTGCGATGATCCAGCCCCGCGCAGCCGGTGACAAGCCGGCGCTCTACACGATGGGTTGTGTCGGGCATGTCTCGCAAGTTGAGGCGCTAGAAGACGGACGATACAATATCGTGCTGGAGGGCCAGGCACGGTTCCGCCTGATACGCGAACTCGATGTAAAAACACCATTTCGCCAGATCGAAGCCGAACTCCTTCCCGTGCATGGTGATGAAACTCTTGCGCTCGCCGAACGCGCCGGGCTTGAATCCGAATCGCGCAAATTCGCGACGACGCAGGGTTATGCGGTCGATTGGGAGGCAGTGTCACGGCTCGACGATGAGGCTTTGGTCAACGGGATCGCCCAGATCGCACCGTTTGACGCCGCTTCGAAACAGGCCTTGCTTGAAGCCAACAGCCTGTCCGAACGGACCGAACTGATCGTCCAGATGCTCCAGTTCTTCAGGCGTCATGACGGCGAGGAACAGGTCACGCTTCAGTGAGTCTCGATCCGGCATTATTGGCCATACTCGTCTGCCCGATGACGCGGACCAGATTGACCTATGACGAGGCCGCGCAAGAACTCATTTCAGAAGCGGCGGGTGTGGCCTATCCGGTCCGCAACGGCACGCCGATCATGCTGATCGAGGAAGCGCGAATACTGGAACCTCAGACCTCGACTCCCTGAAGCAGCTTCGGCAAGTCACCATTCTTGCCGCGCGCCTCGTTCATGAAAAGCGCCTTCAACGGCGGCAGCTTCTGTACCGCGCCAAGGCCGAAGCGACGAATGGCAGAGGCGGGCCGCCCGGGAATGCCGAATAGCCGTGTCAGGCTGTCAGTCGCGACTGCAACCGCGAGACTGTCAACGCTACGCCACCGCTCGTATCGCGAGAGCAACTGTGCATCGCCGAGATCAAGTCCCAGCCGCGCGCCCACGACGAGGACCTCGACGAGTGCTGCAACATCGCGAAAACCAAGGTTCAGTCCCTGGCCGGCAATCGGATGCATTCCGTGTGCAGCGTCTCCAACAAGCGCAAGGCGCCGAGCCGTGATCTGTGCCGCATGATGAAAGCCGAGCGGGAAGGCGGAGCGGCGCGCGGCGAGCGATATTTCTCCCAGCAAACCGTCGGCCCGCTTCGTTATTTCTGCGATGAAGGCGCGCTCGGAAAGCGCTAATAGGCCGATGACGTCCTTGGGGCTGACCGTCCAGACAAGCGCCGAGCGGGTTCCGGGATTAAGCGGCAGCAGTGCGAACGGTCCGGCAGGATAAAATATTTCGTGCGCAACATTATTGTGGTTCTTGGTATGATTGAACGCCGAAATGATAGCCGTGTGATCATATTTCCATCGAGCAGCACGGATCCCGGAAGCTTCGCGGGTCGGGGAATTGCGGCCTTCGCATGCAAGCAGGAGCGGGGCCCTTAGCTGCTTTCCGCTGGCAAGCGTCATTCGGACGCCAGCCTCGTCGCGCTCGACGGAAATGGCACTGTCAGGCATGCAAAGGGCAATATTGGTCGTCTCTATCGCCGCTTCGCGCAACACTTGCCGCAGAATCCGGTTTTCGAGCATGATGCCCAACGGCTCATCATCGTCAGCGGTGGTGAAATCCAACGCGTCCTTTTGCAGGCCATCGCGCACTTCAATCCGATGAATCGCACAGCCATGGCGCGTGAGGCGTGGAGCCACGCCGATTGCCTCGAGCATCCGCCAACTTGCGCTGGCAATGGCGCTCGCTCGCCCATCAAAGCCAACTGCGAGCGCCCTGGCCGGATCCATCGGATCGACAACCGAACTTGACAGGCCATGTTTGTCGAGAGCGATTGCGAGCGTCAGCCCGACGAGGCCTCCACCCAGAATGATGACATCGGTCGACTCCATGTTCCGCCTGTAACAAGAAAGACCTACGACTCAAGCATTTCAGCCAGACTCTTGACGAGGAGTCACCGCCCGGCGCATTAAGCGTCGTCAGAAACAGAAAGCGCACGGAAACGGGAGGCGCACATGGCCAGTCGGGCGCAAACATGGCAGGATTCAGTGAAGCGCCGCGCGATCCGCAGCGGCGCAATGGTAGGTGCGGTTGCTCTAGGGTTTGGTGCCCTTGTGTTGACGCTGCTTCTCGCGAGCTATCATCCGAGCGATCCGTCCCTCAACACGTCAGCAGCTGGCCCTGCGCGTAACTTGATCGGGGCCCCCGGGGCGTGGATTTCAGACTTTGCATTGCTATTGATCGGGCCAGCGTCAGGCCTTCTGATTCCTCTCGTGATCGTTGCAGCGACACGGCTTTGGCGAGGTGTCTCGGTCAAGGGGTGGGGACAGCGTGCATTGAGGGCCTTGGGCGGAATAGCACTCATCGATGTAGCGCTCGCACTCTTCAAGGCAGAAGCAGTCTCTGGATTGCCGGGCGGCCTCGGAGGCAGCCTGGGTTATGCTGGTGCCGGTATTGTGAGCTGGGCTACGGGTTTTATTGCCGATTCATCAATCGCGAGAGCTGTGACGCTTGGCATTGCTGTGCTGCTCGCCGTTGCTGGAATCATCGTTTGGGCGATCAGCCTTGGACTCGATGAAGATGAACGGAGTTGGCTGTTCCGTCGACGGATGTCGGACGTTGATAACGGTGAGCCGTTTCCCGCTCCGCCCGTCATAAAACTGCCAGAGCCGCGTCCCGCTCCTCCGCCCCGGAATGAAGATCGCAAGCCTATTATCAATCTCGGCAGTTCGAAGCCGCCTTCTGCACTTGTCCCAAAAAAGCCTGCACAATCGGCCTTCGACCTCAAGGACCGTTATGTCCTGCCGTCGCTTGAATTGCTGAAAAAGGCTCCTCCTTCTACCGGACCGCAGATCGACAAGGCGGGACTCGAACGGAATGCGCGCCTGCTTGAATCCGTTCTTGATGATTTCCACGTAAAAGGATCAATCGTTGAAGTTCGTCCCGGGCCGGTCGTGACCATGTATGAGCTTGAGCCGGCGGCGGGGATCAAGGCGAGCCGGGTTGTTCAGCTTGCCGATGATATCGCGCGCAACATGTCAGCAATGTCTGCGCGGGTTGCAACCATTCCGGGCCGCAGTGTTATCGGCATCGAATTGCCGAATGCGCGTCGCGAATCTGTCGTATTTCACGAGCTTGCGTCCAGTCAGGCATTTGAAGACCAGACCGCCCAACTGCCTATCATCCTCGGCAAGAACATTGCCGGGGATCCGGTGATTGCCGATCTGGCACCAATGCCCCATTTGCTTGTTGCGGGCACGACGGGGTCCGGCAAGTCGGTTGGCCTTAACACAATGATCCTGTCGCTGCTCTATCGACTGACACCAGATCAATGCCGGCTCATCATGATCGACCCGAAAATGCTCGAGCTGTCCGTCT
>JANNLW010000152.1:0-9664 GCA_031397145.1 Sphingomonadales bacterium
GAAAACAAAAAAGACAGGCGGAATGATCAGGGGATCGGTCAGGGCAATCGTGCGCCGCCGGTTGGCGGACGAAAGAATGGTCGGGTCGAAAAAACCGTTGATCCGTTCGTTCGTCGATTTCTGGCCGGTTATTTCTCCGCCGAACAGGATCACATGATCAAAGGGGCCGGTCGACACATGCCATTCGAGATTGGCCTGACCGATAAATGTTTCACGCTTTGTTGGGTCGATATAGGCTTCGATTCCCACGGTCGGCGCGACCGCCGTTCCGCCGATCGCCGTGGCGGCGAACACGTTTGAATAGGATTTGTCGTAATCGCCATAGAGCGCCTGGGTTGTGAAGGTCAGTTTGTCAGTCAGGCTGGTCGTGCTGCGGAACCGGAGGACATGGGCCTCGAAATCCGAATCGTTGAAATTGCTCTTGCCGAAAAACGTATCACGCAATCCCCTGGCAGGCCCGGCCGGACTCGGGATTGTTCCGGCGAAGGCCGCAGGAATGCCGCGATCAGCCACGCGACTGTCACGCACATATTCATACCCGAGTTCGAGCCGGGTGCCGCCGAACTCGGCTCCTATGGTTGGGTTGACAGCATAGCGTTCGCCATTGAAGGCATCCCGATGGCTATTGAGGTCTTCATAAAAACCATTGACGCGCAGCGCGGCCGAGCCAAACGCCACATTCACATCGGCGGCGGCATAATAGCTGCCGAACGTGTCGAGCGACACGGTGCCCGTATAGAGATTGTGATCGGCAACGGCACCTTTGGTTATGCGATTGATGACCCCGCCGCCGCCGCCGCGACCAAAAACCATTGCGTTTGCGCCCTTGTGCACCTCCACCCTGTCAATGTTATAGAAACTGCGGAAATACTGGACATCGTCGCGCAGTCCATCGACGAAGAAGTCTGCCGTCGTGTTGTTGCCGCGCAAGGTGATTTGGTCGCGATTGCCTTCGCCCTGCCCTGAAGAGACGCCGGGTATGTAACGGACAAGGTCGGCCACCGAACGGATCTGCTGGTCGGCAATCTGTTCGGCCGTTATAACTGAAATGGACTGCGGCACATCGAGGATCGGGGTGTTGGTCTTGGTTCCGCTTGTGGTTTCAATCGTGCGATAGCCGTCGACCTGCCCCGTCACGATAATCGTACCCGCCTCTTCCCCCGCGTCATCGTCTGCAAACGCCGGATTCTGGAAAATGAGGGAAAGGGCAATCGCGGCGAGGGAAGGCTTGAGGGGCATTTGGCGTCCATTTCTAGTCTTATAATTGATAACGATTCGCAATAAACTCTTAAATGCGAAACATTATTAATAGCAATAGAGAAAATCGACTTGGCATTGCCCGGGTACCGAAGACGGGTTAGGGCAACACCTGATGAATTTCCCAGCCCATCCCGAGAACCGGCTTCGTGCGCTTGGGCTGAGGCTGTTCGGGATCTCCTGCCTTTCGGTCATGACGGTGTTGATCAAGCTGGCGAGTGAAGCCGGAGTCAAATTGCCCGAGATCATGTTCTGGCGGCAGGCGCTGGCCGTCCCGGTCGTCCTGGCCTGGGTTCTTGCAGGGCCGGGTCTGGTCTCGCTCCGCACACAGCGATTTGGCGCTCATTTGACCCGAAGCACCTTGGGCCTGACCAGCATGGCGCTCAACTTTGGCGCGATCATCCTGTTGCCGCTGGCCGAACAGACCACGCTGGGCTTTGCCGTTCCGATCTTTGCGACGATCCTGTCTGCCCTGATCCTGAAGGAAGCGGTCGGCAAACACCGCTGGAGCGCTGTCTTTATGGGCTTTGTCGGCGTGTTGGTCGTGGTTCAGCCCGGAGGCAGCCATATACCGCCAATCGGCGCTGCCGTCGGCCTGGCTTCGGCGGTCATGATCTCGTTCACCAGCCTGCAGATCCGCGAAATGGGCCGCACCGAAGCCGCAGCGACGACGGTCTTCTGGTTTTCTTTCCTGTCTGTCCTGCCGCTCAGCCTCCTTCTGCCGTTCTTCATGACGAGCCATGACCTTCGTGAATGGCTTCTGCTCGCGGGCATTGGCGTGCTTGGGGGAATCGGCCAGATCGGACTAACGGGCGCGCTGCGTCTCGCACCGGTGTCAACCGTGCTGGGAATGGACTATGTTGCATTAATCTGGTCGACCCTGTTTGGCTGGCTGATCTGGAGCCATGTTCCGGGACCTGCAACCTGGATCGGTGCGGCCATAATCATTGGCAGTGGGCTTTATATTGCCTGGCGTGAGCATCATCTGAGCAAACCATCGACAACCGGGATCATCGCATGACGAAGCCGATACTCTATCACTGCCGCGATGCACGCTCGTTCCGTTGCCTGTGGGCGGCCGAGGAACTGGGGTTGGACTACGACCTTGTCACCATGCCCTTTCCGCCCCGCTTTCACGTTCCGGCCTACAAGGAGGTCAATCCGCTGGGGACCATTCCGTGCTGGGTGGATGGCGAGGCAAAACTGACCGAGTCCGCCGCAATTTGCCAGTTGCTGGCGCATGGGTCGTCGCTTGAGGTGACACCTGACGAGCCGGGCTATGGGGACTATCTGAACTGGCTTCATCGATCGGACGCAACGCTCACCTTCCCGCTCGCAATCATGCTGCGTTACAGTGTCTTTCCCAAACCCGAAGACCGCAAACCCGAGATCGCGGAAGACTATAAGCTGTTTTTCCTCGGTCGTGCCAAATCGATCGAAGCCGCGCTGTCCAATGGCCGGAAGTGGCTGGTCGCCGGGCGATTCACGATGGCCGATATCTGCATCGGTTATTCGATCATGCTCGCGCTGACGCTTGGTCTGAAGGATGATCTGGGGTCATATACGCTTGCGTGGTGGGAGCGATTGTCGACGCGTGACGGGTTCACAGCCGCCAAGGCGCGACAGGCGCAATCCCCTGGCCAGGAAGAGCGCACGTCATGAGGCTGATCTATTCGTTCACCTCTCCATATGCGCGCAAGGTGCGAATCCTGCTGATCGAAAAGGGGATCGACGCGATGATCGAGCATGTGATTGCCAGTCCCCTCGCTGAGCCCGAAAAGGTGATCCCTGCCAATCCGCTCGGAAAGATCCCGGTACTGCTGACCGATACCGGCGCGCTATATGACAGTCCGGTTATTTGCGAATATCTTGATGGTCTGGCGGGCGAACCCTTGCTTCCTGCCAGTGGCACAAGCCGATGGGCAATCCTGCGCGTCCAGGCGCTTGCTGACGGGATCATGGATGCCGCATTTGCGATCGTGATGGAACGGTTGCGCCCCGCGCCGGAGCGCTCCAGCCAATGGAGTGAACGATGGCATGCGGCTATCTTGCGTGCAACGATTGACGCCGATCGAGACTTTCCCAAATTGACGGATCGGTTTGATCTCGGGCAGATCGCAATGGCAGCTGCGTTGGGCTATCTCGGCTTTCGCCTGCCGGATATCGATTGGCAGGCTGACGCACCGTCGCTCGCAACGTGGTGGGACAAGACTGGCCAGCGGGCTAGCGTACTTGCGACGAGGCCACCCGTCTGAGCCAATCGGGGCGGGCTTGACCGACGTCGCAAGTTGGGACTCCTTTTGTGCGCGAGACCCGCGAGAATCGGTTGACAGCGCGCCTCTCGTCGCTTAGCGGGCTGCTTTCCGCGCGAGGGGTATGCCTCTGGCGTTATCTGTTGCGCGGGCAAGCATTTGAGAAAAAGAGATTTACGCCATGTTCGCAGTCGTGCGCACGGGCGGCAAGCAATATCGCGTTGCCGCAGGAGACAAGATCGTCGTCGAAAAGATGGCGGGCAATGCCGGTGACACCGTGTCGCTGGGCGATGTCCTGTTCGCGGCCGATGGCAGCGAAGCCAAAGCCGTCGCCGGTCTCGCCGTATCCGCAGAGATCATTGCGCAGGCCAAGGCTGACAAGATCATCGTCTTCAAAAAGAAGCGTCGTCACAACTATCGCCGCAAGGCCGGGCATCGCCAGCAGCACACGATCCTCAAAATCCTGAGCGTCGGTGCACCTGAAAAGAAGGCAGCGCCGAAAAAGGCCGAAGCCGCGCCGGTCGGGGCCCCTGTAGAAACCAAGGCCGCCGCGCGTGTCAAGGAAGCCGCACCGAAAAAGGCTGCAGCCACCAAGGCAGCAGCAAAACCGGCCGCCAAGAAACCAGCGGCCAAAAAAGCCGACGCGGCCGAATAAGGAGTTTGAACCATGGCACATAAAAAAGCAGGCGGTTCATCGCGTAACGGTCGTGATTCGGCCGGTCGTCGTCTTGGCGTGAAGAAGTTCGGCGGCGAGCTCGCCATTCCGGGCAATATTCTCGTCCGCCAACGCGGCACGAAATTCTATCCGGGTCGCAATGTCGGCATCGGCACTGATCACACCCTCTTTGCAACCGCCGAAGGCCGCGTGACCTTCCACTCGGGCAAACAGGGCCGAACCTATTGTTCAGTTGATTTGATGGCGGCCGCGGCCGAATAATCAGGCGATCTTTGACCGGGTCGCCCATAGGGTGGCCCGAAGGTCTGGCAAGCCAGACAGATTTGAGGGAGACGGGCCACCCCCGCCTCCCTTTTTCTTGGTCGATTTCAGGCAAGGCCTGAAACCGTGAATCAAGAAAAAGAACAAGAGTGAGGTCCTGATTCACGTTATCGGCCGAAGCACAAAGTGCTTCGTCCTCAAACGATCAGGACCGTTTTTATGGCGGTTTAACTCTCCCTTAAAGACTTTGTCGTTTCCACGTAATATTGCTGCGGTAACGGCGCGAACGAGGAGAGTGCTCATGTTTGCACGGACTGAAAGACTATTGTTGAGGCCCGGCTGGGCAGAAGATGCCTCGCCGCTTGCCGCAGCGATCGGTGATGAAGCGATCCTGACCAAGCTGGCCAAGGCGCCTTCACCCTATCGCCTGTCGGATGCTGAATCCTTTTTGGGAATGGAGCGTCGTGAAGGCGATGCCGACTTCCTGATCATCGCACGGACCGAAGGCGCGCCGCGCCTGGTCGGCGGCGTCGGCCTGCAACCGGATGGCAAAGAACTGGAACTGGGTTACTGGATCGCGCGGCCCTATTGGGGGCTCGGGTTCGCGACCGAAGCGGCACGCGCCGTGATCGATATCGCCCGCCATAGCCTCAAAAGGTCGCGCATCGTTTCTGCGCACTTTATCGACAACCCGGCCTCGGGTCGCGTTCTGACCAAGCTCGGGTTCAAGCCGACAGGGGATATCGTTGCCCGGATGTGCCGCGCTCGCGGGCACGCGGTGCCAACGAAGCTGTTCGCGCTGGATTTCGACGACACCTCGGAAGGTGACGCCGGAATCCCGCGAATGCTTGCGGCCTGATTGCGGACCTACCTCACAACCATGCAATTGCCGACCTGCCCGCAAAGCGCGGCCGCGTTGCCAGCGCTCCCGGCGTTGGCACGCAGGCGATAGTAAGTTTTCCCGCCTACCGAAGCGGCAACAATCGATTTGGGCAATTTGCCCAGCGACGGCATTTTTTGCGTAAGCGTGTTCCACGCATCGTTCGCGGTCGCTTCCGAATTATATGCGCCCAACTGGATCAGCGTTCCGGGCATGGCGGGAGGCGTCAGCTTGCCACCAGATGGCGGCATCGGAGTCGTCACGGCCGGCTTGGCGACTACCACAGCCTTGGTTGGCGCCGCAGAGGGCGGCTTTTGTTTGGCAACTGGAGCTTCAGGCTGGGCTGTCACATCAACTTTGCCATTGGCTTCTGCGCCTTCCGAGGCGGCGAAGGTTGAATCGCCCTGTCCCTCGACTTTCATTCCGCCCGGAGCGTCTGGCTTGACCTTGTAATCGCCCTGCTGTGCAGCGATCAGGGTGCCATCGCCTTCAGCGCCAGGGCTTTGGCTTCGCAACCACCAAACACCGCCGACAATGAGCCCCAAAGCAGCGAGACCGACAAGCAGAAATCCGATCAGCTTTCCGTGGGAGACACTATCGTCATCGTCGTCGTTCTCGACAGCTTCGAGCCAGGGAAGGCGATCCTCGTCCTTGAGGGTCATTTCATTTTCGGTCTCTGACATTGTGCTACATCTCCTCGGCCGCTGTCACTCCCATGATTGACAAGCCGTTAGCGATAATTTGCCCGATTGCTGATGCGATGAAAAGCCGAGATAGCGTTAATGCAGGGTTATTAACGATCAATATGCGCCGATCAGGCCGGTCATTGCCCAGATTCCAGTGTGCGTGGAAGCTCGCAGCAAGATCATAGAGGTAGAATGCGATGCGATGCGGTTCATGATTCGCCGCTGCCGCTTCCACAATCCGAGGGAATTGTGCGGCCAATCTCGCCAACTCCAGATCTTCGGCATCGAGCAGCTGCAAATCGGCTTCACCAGAGATTCCGGCCTCTGCGACCTTGCGCTTCAGTGATGCGATCCGCGCATGGGCATACTGGACATAAAAGACCGGATTGTCCTTCGACGCTTCCACGACCTTTGCGAAGTCGAAGTCCATCTGTGCGTCTGCTTTGCGGGACAACATCGTAAAGCGGACGACATCCTTGCCCACTTCACGCACGACATCCGCCAACGTGACAAAATTGCCCGCCCGTTTGGACATCTTGATCGGCTCACCGCCGCGCAGAAGCCGAACCATCTGGACAAGTTTCACGTCGAACTCGACTCGATCTTCGGTCAATGCTGCCACAGCTGCCTTGATCCGCTTGACCGTCCCGGCATGATCAGCGCCCCAGATGTCGATCAGCACATCGGCCTTTTCGGCCTTTTGGTAGTGATAGGCCATGTCGGCGCCGAAATAGGTCCAGCTGCCATCGGATTTGCGGATCGGGCGATCCTGGTCGTCGCCATATTTCGTTGAACGGAAAAGCGGGAGCATGACCGGTTCCCAATCTTCGGGCGTCTCGCCCTTTGGCGCTTCGAGCATCCCGTCATAGATCAGGTCGCGCGCGCGCAGAGTCGCCTCGGCCGCTTCGGGCTTCCTTGCTTTCTGAACCTCGGCCTCGGAGGCGAACAAGTCATGATGAATACCGAGCAGGGCAAGATCATCACGGATCATGACTAGCATCGCTGCGACGGCCGTTTCCCGGAACAGCGCCAACCATTCACTTTCGGGTTTTCCAACAAACGCTTTGCCGTGTTCGGCGGCCAGCTTTTGCGCCACGGGGATCAGATAATCGCCGGGATAGAGGCCTTCGGGGATCTCTCCAACATCCTCGCCAAGCGCCGCGCGGTAACGCAAATGGACCGAGCGTGCGAGGACATCGACCTGCCCACCAGCATCATTCACATAATATTCGCGGGTGACGGCATAGCCTGCGTATTCGAGCACCGAGGCCAGCGCGTCGCCAACCACGGCTCCCCGGCAATGGCCCATATGCATCGGGCCGGTCGGGTTGGCGGAGACATACTCGACATTGACCCGCTTGCCCGCACCCATTGTCGAGCGGCCATAATCCTTGCCCAGATCGGCGATCGTCAAAAGCTCGTCACGCCAGCTCTGATCGACCAGCTTAAGATTGATGAAGCCCGGCCCGGCAATGCTCGCGCTCGCCACGTCGTCGAGTGCGTCGAGTTTTGCCACCAGTAGTTCTGCGAGCGCGCGCGGATTAAGCCCTGCGCCCTTCGCCAGCACCATCGCCGCATTGGTCGCCAGATCGCCGTGTGCCGGATCGCGCGGTGGCTCGACCGTCACGGCCTTACGCGGAAGCCCAATGACAAGCGCCCCTTCGGCTTCGAGCGTATCGAGGGCCGCATCGAGATGGGCTGCGTAACGGGCATAAAGGGTCACAAGGAGGACTTTCAAAACAGGCTCAGAATGTCAGGCGAAAGCGGCCCTTATCCGAAGCAGGGGCGTGGGTGCAATATGACGGCGGCTCTCTTCGCGCGGACCTGCGCCTCAAGCGGAGGAATCACGCGCACTCAGGCGAATTATGCTGCGATTCTCGTGCACATGAACGCCACCCTCGCTTTTGCCCACACACGCCGCGATGGCACTCGCCACACTCTCTGCCGCGATCGAGCGATACTGGTCGAAGACATGTGGTGTCAGCAGGTCCGTAATCGGGCTAAGCACCATCATGATCCCTTCACCGGGGCGGCTGGTTCCCTGGCGATTTCCGCGCAGCAAGCCGGGTCGGAAGATATCAATCCGCTCGAAACCCGCAGCTTTTACGCCAGCCTCGGCTTCGCCCTTGGTTCGCAGGTAGAAATTTCTTGCGTCTGCGTTGGCGCCGACCGATGTGACGATCAGGAGCTGCCGCGCACCAGCCGCCTTCGCAGCTGTGGCGAAGGCAATGACAGCATCGCGATCGAGCGCAGCAAATGCAGATTGCGACCCCGCGACACGGATCGTCGTCCCGAGGCAGCAAATCGCCACATCGTGCGCCGATTGTGCAACAAGTGCTGGCCAGCGTTCCACCGGACCGACACGCTGTTCGGCCTCGGGCGGGGCGTTCGGCACATCGCGACGGCCAACAAGCGTCAGCGTGTGTCCGCCAAGTTGCGGAAGCAACAAGCCGCCGACCAGTCCGCTTCCACCTGTCATCACGATACGCATGCACCAACCCTTTTCCAGTCTGTCCGGACTCTCATAGACCACCAGGATCGTGAAAAAGAAATGGGGCGGCAGACCCGTCGGTTGCCGCCCCGTTCATGGTGCGCATTGGCCATGCGGGCCACGAGCGGATGATACGCCTAGCGCATGACCCGTCGGTTTCTGCTCCGCAATGACTGTGCCAAGTCCGGATTATCGCGATTCTCGCCCGGATCGGCGGAACGATCCGTGCCATCATGGCACGCGTGGGTCACCTCAAAACGGTCGACATGTTCCAAAACGGGACTTGACGTGCGGCGGCATCGCGCGCCTCGAGGCTGTCAAAAAGCGCAAAGCAAGTGGCTCCCGATCCTGACATTCGCACGAAATTCGCGCCCGGTTGGCTCTCAAGCAGCGCGAGCAGGTTGGCAATCTCTGGTACGAGTGCGATTGCCGCAGGTGACAGGTCGTTTCGACCGTTCCGCCAATGCACAGGATCTAGGGCGCCCCGGTCAATCCCGTCCCAGGCAGCAAAGACCGGCGCCGTCGACAGGGCGATGCCTGGATTGGCAAGCAACAGGGGTGTGCCGGAAAGAGCGGGGTCTATAAACGGTGTGAGTTCGTCTCCTCGCCCCGCGCCGAAACAGGTTGCGCTTCGAACGCAGGCAGGCACATCAGCGCCCAGCGTGCGTGCAACGGCAATAATTACTGGATCGCCTGGATCGATGCCCCAGAGCTTTGCCAGAAGCCGCAAGGCTGCGGCGGCATCGGCCGATCCGCCCCCGAGTCCGGCGGCCACCGGCAAGCGCTTGTCGAGGTCAAGCGCTGCACCCTGGCGAGTCTTTGTTGCAACCTGCAAGGCGCGAGCCGCGCGCAGGACAAGATTGTCGTTCTCGCCCTCAAGGCCGGCCGCGAGTGGCCCCGAAAGCGTGAGCGAAAGGCCATCTGCGGACGCTCCGCTCAGCCGGTCTCCGTCACGGGCAAAGGCAAAGAGTGTTTCGAGTTCGTGATAGCCATTGGTTCCGCGCGCCCGGACATGTAACGCGAGATTGATCTTCGCATAGGCGGTTTCGATCAGCGCCTTCGTCATTTGGCGGGCGGGCGAGGGCCGTCGGAAATCTTGCCTTCGATCCGCCGGGTGACATCGTCCTCTTCGGCCTGAACGAGAGCGGCACGCCAGGCTTA
>JANNLW010000193.1:0-11275 GCA_031397145.1 Sphingomonadales bacterium
GCGCCGCCCGGGGTGGCGGTAAATGTGGACTTCGCGGCGCCCAGGCCGAAGCTGGCGTTGCCGTTGACGTCGAACAGCGTCGCGGGGTCCGTCGTCCCGATGCCGACCTTGCCGTCGCCTTTGATCACCAGGTGGGAGGAGTCGAGGCAGGCGATAGTGCCGGTGCTGTGATTCTGGCAGCGTGTGCTGCTGTTTCAGCCGGAGGTGCATGGTTGCACTGGCGGCGCTTCCAGGTGCCGATCACGGTAGCTGCGGGGGCCGTGGCTCTTGTTGGAGTCACACTTTCACTGCTTCTGGCGGCCGTTGGTGATCAAACGATTGAACGCGTAATCTATCCAGTCCTCTTCTTTCTCGGACTCGGCGTTTTTTCCTTCGCGATGCGCTGGGACATATCGGACATCGCGCGCACTACCCGCCGTTCTGACGTCGCATTCTGGCTGCATCTCCTTGCGGCGCCGATGATTGCCCATTCGATCTTTGTCATGCTGGGCCTGCTTGATGGTGAACCGGGTATCGGCAAGGCACTGATCGTTGTCGCGCTGTATGTCGGCATGGGACTGATCGCCCTGGCCGTGGATCGTCGCGCACTGCTGGTTTCGGCTCTGGGCTATGTTGTCTATGCGATCATCGCATTGTTCCGCGAATTCGGGGCAATAAGCCTCAATGTTGCGCTGGCGGCGTTCGTCATCGGATCGGCGCTGCTCCTGTTGTCGGCTTTCTGGCATAATGTGCGCGCCGCCGTCATTGGCTGGCTCCCCGCATCGGTGGGGCAGAGGCTGCCTGCGATCAGCCCCGCCTGATCCGCTCTGGTCGCCCGCTCCAAGCCCAGCTATCAATGCACAAGGGCATTGTGCTTCGACGCAAGGCAATCAGGCTTTGGTCAGTGATCGCGCAGGCAGAACAGGGGCGGGCAAGGCATGTGGCTCAATGCAGTCGCGGGATTCGGGGTCGGCATTCTGGTAGGGATTACCGGCGTCGGCGGCGGATCGCTTATGGCGCCAATCATGATTCTATTGTTTGGCGTCGCGCCCGCCACCGCTGTCGGCACCGATCTGTGGTTTGCGGCAATTACCAAGTCGGTCGGCGGCGTTGTCCACCACCGTCATGGCGGCGTGGATTTCCAGGTGCTCGAGCGCCTCTGCATGGGCAGTCTGCCCGCGGCCGTCCTGACCCTCTTGTTTTTGGCCTTTAGCGATATTGGCCACGTCAAGGACGGACTGATCCTTCACACGCTCGGCTGGGTCCTGATCATGACCAGCATTGCGACCCTGTTTCGTCACCGCTTTGTCGAATGGAGCCGGAATTACCAGCGCGATGTCGGGCACGAAGCACTGAACATCCAGGCACCGTTGACAATTATTGCCGGTGCCGTGCTTGGCGTCCTGGTGACCTTGACCTCGGTCGGCGCCGGAGCGTTGGGCGTCACGATGATCCTGTGCCTCTATCCGTTGCGCATGAACGCCCGCAAGCTTGTCGCGACAGACATCGTCCATGCCATCCCCCTCACCCTTGTTGGCGGGATCGGCAATCTGTTTATGGGCACGGTCAATTTGCCCCTGCTAGGAGGCTTGTTGCTGGGCTCGATTCCCGGAATCATCATCGGCTCGTTTGCAACGCGCCGAATTCCTGAAGCCGGCCTGCGGATCGTGTTGGCCATGATCCTGATGATGGTCGGCGCGCGGATGCTTCTGCATTGAAGAAAAATCTGCTCGTCAGTTCGCCGCGGAAACCAGTTTCATCAAGCGACGTTCAACTGGCGCCAGCACCGGCCCCAGTTCGTGGCCGCGCCGCAAGACAATGCCAGCCTCCCCGATAAGCGTCCACATACCCTGCCTCTGGCGAAGTGCCGGTCGCTTCTCAATCCGCATTTCGGGCCGCTCGGCCGCACGTCGGAACGCACAGAAAACGGCAACATCGCGTTCCAGAGTGATCGCATAGTCCCGCCAATGACCCGCGGCGACCATGCGGCCATAGAGGTCCAGAATGCGGGTCAGTTCGGTACGATCGAAAACGGTCTGGACGCCGCCCCGAACCGGAAACGGCGTCACGTCCCCCATCAGGCGTTGGACCGCTTGGTCTTGCCAGCCTCGCGCTCGCCAGCCAACGCATCAAGGCGTTTCTGGAGTTGTTCAATCTCGCATCTGAGGATTTCAAGCTGCTGTGTCGCCGGATCGAAGCGCTCACTGCACGGCGTGCCATAGGGAACGAAATCACGGGTTTCGGGCGTGACTTCCACCAGAGTCGAACGTGCAGGAATGCCAATCATCGTAGCACCCTCAGGTACATCCTTGGTTACAACAGCGTTGGCGCCAATCCTGGCGTTCGATCCCACGGTGATCGGGCCAAGCACGGCGGCCCCAAGGCTGACGATGACGCCATCGCCAATCGTCGGGTGCCGTTTGCCGCCAGCGCCGCCCGTCGGGTTGGTCCCACCCAGGGTAGCCCCCTGATAAATGGTGACGTTATCACCAATCTCGGCCGTCTCGCCGATCACGACAAATCCGTGATCAATGAAAAAATTTCGTCCAATCTTGGCGCCGGGATGAATATCGATTGCCGTCAGAAACCGCCCGATATGGTTGACCACACGGGCAAGGAGATAGAGGTCGGCCTGAAACAGCCAATGCGCCAAACGATGAAACATCAGCGCCCAGACACCGGGATAGGTCAGGATTTCCCAGCGCGTGCGTGGTGCCGGATCTCGCGCCTTTACCGAATCAAGATATGCAATAAGTCCGTCAAACATAGTCAAGTGCCGCCTTTGGCCTTCCCAAGGAACTCTATCTAGGTATTTTGGAGATAAGATTCTAGACCTGTGTCACAAAGGGCGAATCTTCGATCAGTTGAACGCTTGGAACTTGCCCTATGCCGGAATAGTGTCGCTCTCCACTGCAGCCAATCTGCGAGTCAAAGAAATGAATGTGTTTGGGTTCGACCTGACCGACCTGTACCCGTTCATCGCGATCGGGTTTGCGGCCCAATTGGTCGATGGCGCGCTGGGAATGGCGTTTGGTGTCATTGCCAACACCGCCTTGCTTTGGATGGGAGTCCCCCCCGCGATTGCAACGAGCTATGTTCACTTCATCAAGTCCTTTACGGGCGGCGTCAGCGGTATCAGCCACATTCTGCACAAGAATGTGGATTGGAAACTCTTCTTCAGGCTTTCGGCGTCCGGTGTTGCCGGAGGCGTGCTTGGCGCTTACCTCCTGTCGCTGCTGCATCTGCGTGATTCCACTCTGGCCCGACCGCTGGTGCTTGGCTATCTGACCCTGATCGGCCTCTATATCCTTTGGAGAGGGCTCGGTCACGAGATCAGGGAACGGCGCGCCCGAATCATTGAGCCAGTTGGGGCCATCGGCGGCTTTCTTGACGCAACGGGCGGCGGCGGTTGGGGGCCGGTCGTCACATCGAACCTGCTTATTCAGGGAAACAATCCAAGAATGACAGTCGGCACGGTCAACACCTCGGAGTTTGTCCTCGCGGTTGCCGTTTCGATCACCTACCTCTTGTCGCTCGGGATCAGGGACCTAACCGCGCCCGTTGTCGGATTACTCATCGGTGGCGTTCTGGCCGCACCGCTTGGCTCCTGGATCACGAAACATATCCCGGCGCGGCCGATGATGATCATGGTCGGGACATTGCTCACAATTGTCAGTGTGTTTGGCATCCTCAGGGCAACAAAGGTTATTTGATCGATAATAACACTTAGAGTATGCCTCCGTCATAGACAAAGGCGATCAATGACGACCTACCTCCCCACCATCAAGCAGCTTCAATATCTCGTAGCGCTTCAGGAACACGGACACTTCGGCAAGGCTGCGGAAGCCTGTTTCGTCACCCAGTCGACTCTGTCTGCGGGCCTTCGCGAACTCGAATCGCTGATCGGGGTGACACTGGTCGAGCGCAACCGGCGCGTCGTCCGCTTCACGGCCTTGGGGGAAAGAATAGCCGACAAGGCGCGGCGCGTCCTCCGCGAAGCCGAGGAACTGGGCGACATGGTGCGCGCGGCCGGAAAACCGCTGTCAGGCGATCTGCGGATGAGCGTCATTCCGACCATAGCGCCATTCCTTTTGCCGCGCATTCTGCCTCGGCTGAGGCGCGACTGGCCAGACCTCAAGCTCTACTTGCGTGAGGAAACGAGCGGCGCCGCATGCGAATCACTGAGCCACGGCAGGGCCGATTGCGTCCTGCTTGCGCTGCCCTATGCCTGTGGCGATATCGAGTCCGAGATACTGTTCGAGGACCGGCTTTTCATGGCCTATCCCGGGAACGAAGTGCCGCCCGAAAATGTCACACCCAATACGATCGATGAAACGAGACTGCTTCTACTCGAAGACGGCCATTGCCTGAAGGATCACGTCCTGTCTGCCTGCAATCGGCCCGAATTGCGCTCCAGCGCGGCGATGCTTGGCACATCGCTCCACACGCTGGTGCAGATGGTTGATAACGGACTTGGCGTCACCATGCTCCCTGAAATGGCGATCAAGGCGCACATCCTCGATAACACGGGAATCAATACGCGCCCTCTGAATGCCGACCACCCGACCCGGAGCATCGCGCTGGCCTGGCGCAAGGCCAGCCCGCGAGGGAAGGAATTCCATATTCTCGCCGGTGTTCTGCGCGAAGCAGAGGATCGCTAATCCCACTTCTCAGACGCCAGATCGTCGTCGGGGCGTGGTTCCACCCACTTGGCATGACCGTCCGCAAATTCTTCTTTCTTCCAGAACGGCGCATCGGTCTTGAGCCGGTCAATCAGATAGGCGCAGGCTTCAAGAGCAGAAGCACGGTGTCGCGCGGCGGTCGCCACAAGGACAATCCGGTCACCAGGTTCGAGCCGGCCCACGCGATGGATAAGGGTTACACCGTCAAGCGCCCAGCGCGACATTGCTTCTTCAGCAAGCATGTTAAGGGCGACCCCCGTCATCGCCGGATAATGCTCAAGAGTCATTGACGTTAGTCCACCATCGCCCCGAACATGGCCAACAAAGGAGGCAATGCCTCCCGAACCAAGGACCGCAAGAGCTTCCAACTCCGCGCCGGGGTCAAAATCGTCAGTGCCAACCAGAACGCGTTTCATCCGCCGGTGACCGGCGGGAAATAGGCGATCTCCTTTGCCTCGCGAAGCGGTGAATCGAGTGGCATCATGACCTGATCGATCGCGCACCGAAGCTTGTCGGGAGTCGCAAAGGCCTGAGCATAGCCCTCTCCGAACGACGAGAGCCACCGCATGAGGTCTCGTGACGTCAAAACGGTATCAGGCAGGTCGCGCACTTCCTCGCCAAAACCAATGACCTCACGAACTGCAGAGAAATAGAGCAATGTTACGCGGGTCAAGGGATCAATCCATGTGCTTCAGGCCAACGCGCAAATAGTCCCAGCCCGTCACAATTGTGAGGACGGCCGCCATCCAAAGGCATGCCAATCCAACCTCCTTGATCCAGAATTGCAAAGGCAAGGCTCCAGCAAGGATCAGCGCACCAAGCGCCACAAGCTGCAGGGTCGTCTTCCATTTCGCAAGCTGGGAGACAGGCACTGACACGCGCAAATCGGCCAGAAATTCGCGAAGGCCCGAAACAGCAATCTCGCGCAACAGGATGATCAGCGCGGGAATAAGATGCAAACCGGTGATTGAAGCCGCATCGTGGCGCGTGCCCACAAGCATCACGATAACCGCAGCAACCATGATCTTATCCGCGATTGGGTCAAGAAATACGCCGAGTCGCGAAACCGCGCCTTGCGCACGCGCGACATAACCGTCGAAATAGTCGGTGAGACCCATCAGGCAATAAAGCGCGAAACCAAGGCCGTATCCCAACTCCCAGCCCGGATACCATAGCAGGGCAACGAGAATGGGTACCGTGAAGATGCGCGAAAGCGTCAGGATGTTGGGTAATGTCAGCATGCTCAGGAACATCTAGCCAAAAAGCAAAAAACTGCCAGTACCCAATTGCGGCGGGAGGAAATCGGCGGCAGAGCATTATCGCCCATTATTTGAGGAATGAGACAATGCGCAGACTTGCAGGGTTGGCATTGATTTGCGCGGCCATCATTTCACCATTGCCGGCCAGTGCCGGGCTTTCGACCGCCGAAACGCGCATGGTAACAATTGTTGACTCCGAATATGAGCGATCGGCCGCGTTGCTGGAAAAACTGGTCAACCAGAACAGCGGTTCAATGAATTTCGACGGGGTCGAAGAGGTCGGGCGCATGATGCGCTCCGAGCTTGAGCCTTTGGGATTTACCGTCCTCTGGAAACCCATGATTACCGCCAAGCGGGCTGGGCATCTGATCGCGACTCGAAAGGGCAAGCCCGGCACAAAGATGCTTTTACTGATCGCCCATCTCGACACGGTGTTTGAAAAGGACTCTCCCTTCCAGACTTTCGTGCGGAAAGGCGACAAGGCAGAAGGCCCGGGATCAGGCGATGACAAGGGCGGTCTCGTGGTCATCGTGTCCGCGCTGCGAGCGATGAAGGCTGCTGGCACGCTCAAAGACGCCAATATTGAAATCGTCATGACTGGCGATGAGGAAGATTCGGGCGATCCGATCGAAATCGCACGGGCAGATCTGGTCGCCGCCGGAAAGCGTGCAGACGTGGCGCTCGATTTCGAAGGATTGTTCGTCGAAGATGGCAAGGACATGGGCTCAATTGCGCGCCGTTCGTCCAACAGCTGGTCATTGATAACAAACGGAAAAACCGGCCATAGTTCCTTGATCTTCAACGCGATTTATGGGGATGGCGCAATCTATGAGCTGACAAGGATTATCTCCCGTTTCCGCAGCGAACTGCCCGAGGCCAACCTTACGTTCAATGTGGGGCTCATCGCCGGCGGAACCGATACCGCACTCGATCCCGATGGCATAAGGGCGACGGCGCGCGGGAAGACCAACATTATCCCGGCGACTGCCATCGCACGCGGCGACTTCCGAACATTGAGCGACGAACAGACGGAACGGGTCAAGGCGAGAATGACGGCAATCGTGGCGTCCCATGCCCCGGAAACCAGTGCCGAAATCCTGTTTGAAAAGGGGGGATACCCCGCAATGGCGCCGACCGATGGGAATCGAGCCCTGTTGGCCAAGCTCAATGGCGTCAATCTTGACCTTGGTCTGGCCGAAATGCAGCCACTCGATCCGCTAAAGCGGGGGGCAGGCGACATTTCCTTTGTTGCCAGGGATGTTGACGGACTGGTTGGTCTCGGAACGGCGAGTACAGGCGATCATGCACCCGGAGAAACGGTCGATCTCGATTCGATACGCCGACAGGCAAAGCGCGCGGCAATCCTGATGTCGCGACTTTCTCGCGAAAAGCGGTAAGGATAGTTGACGTTTACGGAAAAAGTCCCAAATCAAAACCGGTTCAAGGATCAAACGACTCGGTCCCCCCAAGGAGAGACAGGCAATGGACAGTTACCTCAAGCAATACATCAACGGCCAGTGGGTCGAATCCATCGGTGGCAAGCGTCATGAAGTGATCAGCCCCTCCACCGAGGAAGCCTGCACGGAAATCACCCTTGGCACGGCGGCCGATGTCGATGTCGCCGTCAAGGCCGCCCGCGCCGCTTTCGAGACCTATTCGCAGACCAGCCGCGAAGAACGGCTTGCGCTGCTCGGGCGCATTGTCGAGGAATATAAAAAGCGCGTCGGCGATCTTGCAAAGTCAATGGCAAACGAAATGGGCGCACCCCTCAGCTTCGCCGCGACCGCGCAAGTCGGTGCCGGAATCGGCGGCTTTCTGGGCACGATCGAAGCTCTGAAGACCTTTGAATTCAGCGAATGGCATGGCGCAAACAAGGTCGTTTACGAGCCGATTGGCGTTGTCGGCATGATCACACCGTGGAACTGGCCATTGAACCAGATCGCGCTGAAAGTTGCGCCGGCCTTGGCCGGGGGCAACACGATGATCCTGAAGCCGTCGGAAGAATGCCCAGGCAACGCAGTAATCTTCGCCGAAATCCTCGACGCGGCTGGTGTGCCACCAGGCGTGTTTAACCTGATCAACGGGGACGGCCCAGGCGTCGGTACGGCGATCTCATCGCATCCCGGCATCGAAATGGTGAGCTTCACCGGTTCGACTCGCGCAGGCATCCTTGTTGCCAAGGCAGCTGCTGATACAGTCAAGCGGGTACATCAGGAACTGGGCGGCAAATCACCAAACCTCGTTCTGCCGGGTGCTGATCTGGTCACGGTGCTGCCGCCAACAGTTTCCGGTGTGCTGATCAACACCGGTCAGAGCTGCATCGCGCCAACACGCATCCTTGTTCACAAGGATCAGGAAGCCGAAGCTGTGGGAGTCATCAAGGGCATGTTCGACGGAACGGCGGTTGGCGACCCTCTGGTTGAAGGCGGTCATATCGGCCCGGTCGTCAACAAGACGCAATTTGACAAGATTCAGGGTCTGATACAGTCGGCAATCGATGAAGGGGCGACCCTCGAAACCGGAGGGACCGGCCTGCCGACGAACGTCAATCGTGGCTATTTTATCAAGCCGACGGTGTTCTCAGGCGTCACCCCGAACATGCGGATCGCCAAGGAAGAGGTTTTCGGCCCGGTTGCCACCGTGATGACCTACACGACACTGGATGAAGGTGTAAGGATCGCGAACGACACGGAATATGGCCTCTCTGCGGTCATTTCCGGCGATCCGGCGGCTGCAGCGGAAATTGCTCCGAAGCTCCGCGCGGGCATGGTTGCGGTCAACAGTTGGGGCCCGGCACCTGGCGCCCCTTTTGGTGGCTACAAACAGTCGGGAAATGGCCGTGAAGGCGGCATATTCGGTCTCAAGGACTTCATGGAAATGAAGTCAATCAGCGGCATTCCCGCCTGATACGCCAGCATAGCCTCAATTTTAGAGGGGGGAGCGCGGAAGTGCTTCCCCCTTTTGCTGTCAGGCTTTAGGGGCGAAGCATGACCGACGTCCTGACCATTGCCTTGGCTCAATTGTCGCAGCGCATGGGGGATCTGGGCGCCAATGCCGATGCGATGCTGGCTGCGCGACAGCAGGCGACAGGCGCAGACCTGATCCTCTTTCCCGAACTCCAGTTGATTGGATACCCGCCGGAAGACCTTGTACTCAAGCCCGCTCTTCTCGAACGCGCCGATGCCCAACTGGAGCGCCTTGCCACTGCCACCGCAGATGGTGGGCCGGCGATGCTGGTCGGGACGATCAGGCAG
Organism: Sphingomonadales bacterium; assembly: GCA_031397145.1. GTDB lineage: Bacteria > Pseudomonadota > Alphaproteobacteria > Sphingomonadales > Sphingomonadaceae > Aquisediminimonas. The sequence goes on from JANNLW010000193.1 coordinate 9,175, forward strand.
ATCCATAACCGGCTCTACAATGCGATGATCTTGCTGGATGGCGGAAAGATAGCCGATGAAAGGCTCAAACGGGAATTGCCAAATTACGGCACCTTTGATGAAAAGAGGCTATTCGCGAGTGGTCCACTCCCGGATCCAATTGTTTTCCGGGATGTCAGAATTGGCGTCCCCATCTGCGAGGATGTCTGGTTGCCGGAAGTTTGCGCTCACCTGAAAGCGCAGGGCGCAGAGATTCTCCTTACGCCCAATGGCAGCCCCTATGAGATCGACAAGGATGATTTGAGGTCAAGCACCGTCGCCTCCGCGCGCGTCAGGGAAACCGGCCTGCCAATGGCTTATCTCAATCGTGTCGGCGGGCAGGACGAACTCGTGTTCGACGGCGCCTCGTTCGTCCTCAATGTGGATGGCGCTATGGCGCATCAGATGGCCGATTGGGAGGAAGAAATTCGGCTGACCCGCTGGGTGCGGACTCCGGCTGGCTGGTCATGTGCTTCAGGTGCCATAGCGGCACTCGAGCCCTTTCCCTCGGATGCCTATCACGCCATGATGATCGGCCTGCGTGACTATGTGAATACCAATCGCTTTCCCGGCGTTGTCCTTGGCCTTTCGGGTGGTATTGATTCCGCCATCTGCGCGGCGATTGCCGCAGACGCACTGGGTCCGGATCGCGTTTGGGCTGTAATGCTGCCTTCGCGTTTCACTGGCGAAGAAAGCCTTTCCGACGCGGCCGAATGCGCGCGGATGATCGGCTGCAAGCTCGATACCATCCCGATTGCTCAGGCGGTTGCCGCGTTTGATTCCATGTTGGCTGGCTCTTTAGCGGATCGCGACGTCGATATCACGGAGGAGAATATTCAGTCGCGTATTCGCGGCGTGACGTTGATGGCGCTGTCCAACAAGTTTGGCCATATGCTGATGACGACGGGCAACAAGTCCGAAATGTCCGTTGGCTATGCAACCATTTATGGCGATATGGCGGGCGGCTATAATCCCATAAAAGACGCTTACAAAATGACGGTGTTCGCACTTTCAAAATGGCGCAATGCAAACAAGCCAAGGCTCGGGCTCGGTCCAGACGGCCCTGTCATGCCTGAAAATATCATTATCAAGCCGCCTTCGGCGGAACTCCGCCCTGACCAGAAGGATTCGGATTCGCTGCCAGATTATCCTGCGCTAGACGCGATGTTGCATGGTCTTGTCGAAGAGGAGTTGTCGGTCAACGAGGTTGCAGCGCGCGGCTTTGACCGAGCCACAGTCGCGCGGATCGAACGGCTGCTCTGCCTCGCCGAATATAAGCGCCGGCAAGCACCGCCGGGAGTCAAGCTTGGCAAACGCAATTTCGGCCGCGACCGACGCTATCCGATCACCAATGCGTTCCGCACCGCATGACCATCACCACCCGCTTCGCCCCGTCTCCTACAGGCAATCTCCATGTCGGCAATGTCCGCGCGGCGCTCCACAACTGGTTGTGGGCGCGCAAGCATGGCGGGCGATTCATCTTGCGGATTGATGACACCGATCTGGAGCGGTCGAAGGAGGGATTTGTCACACAGATCAAGGCCGATCTCGGCTGGCTGGGGCTCAACTGGGATGCGGAGGCCCGCCAGTCGCAACGGTTCGATCTTTATGAGGCACGTTTCGAGGCGCTGAAGACCGCAGGCCGGGTCTATGCCTGTTATGAAACGCCCGAGGAGCTTGACCTGCGCCGCAAGGTGCTGCTCGGACGAGGATTACCGCCGGTTTACGAACGTCCGCCACAAGGGACTCCAATCCCGGAAGACAGAACACCCCATTGGCGCTTCCGGCTTGATCATGGTGCGCCGATCGAATGGGTTGATCTTGTGCGCGGTCAACAGCGTTTCGATCCAAAGCTGATTTCCGATCCCGTGATTCGCCGTGCCGACAGGTCGTGGCTCTATATGCTCCCGTCGGCGATTGACGATATCGATCTTGGCATCACCCATGTGGTGCGCGGCGAAGACCATGTCACCAACACCGCCACCCAGTTGCAGATGTTCGTTGCGATGGGTGCGACACCACCGGCATTCGCCCATGAGGCGCTTTTGACCGGAGCGGAAGGCAAACTTTCAAAGCGGCTCGG
>JANNLW010000216.1:0-1175 GCA_031397145.1 Sphingomonadales bacterium
GCCATTGCTTGTCGTTGTAGATCATAAGGCCGATATGGCCGTCGCTGGTGCGGTAGGGCTTGCGATCCGGGGCGGTAACCCTTGGATATTCGGGTGGTCCGGCAGGAGGCTCGGTTATCGAACCGCAGAGATGTTCGGCCATGACGAATGCGGCCATTGTTTCGAACATCGGGATTTCGATTTCCTGACCAACCCCACTTCGCTCGCGCGCAAACAGCGCCGCAATCACGGCATAGGCCCCGGTCAATCCGGCGACCTTGTCTGCCACTGCACTTGCGACATAGCCCGGATCACCCCCGGTCAGTCGCCCTTGCAACGATGCAAGCCCGGATGCCGCCTGAACGATGTCATCATAGGCTGGATAATCGGAGTACGGACCCCCGCGCCCAAAGCCATACATATTGGCATAGATGATCTTCTCGTTTGCAGACTTCAGCGCCACATAGTCAAGCCCGAGGCGTCCAATTGCGGCCGCTCTCATCGAATGGATAAAGACATCCGCATTCCGGGCGAGCCTGATGACTACATCGCGCGCCGCAGGAAGTTTCAAATCGAGCGCCAGGCTGCGCTTCCCGCGATTGATGTTGAGGAACATCCCCCCACGACCTTTATCGATGACCGGCGGTAATCCGCGTGTCGTATCGCCGTCCGGGCTTTCAATCTTGATGACGTCCGCACCAAGGTCAGCAAAAATCTGGGTCGCATATGGACCCATAAGGACACTGGTCAAATCAAGTATGGTTACGCCCGCCAAGGGCCCTTTGCGCTGGCCACCCACGCCAATCAAGCCTTCGCTGGTACAGGTTTCAGCGCCTCAATCTGACGCTCGAGATCGATGAGGATTGGCTCGACCATTCTCTCGTCCAGGCCGTGCGTCAGCCTGTTGATCGCCATTCCTTCCAAAACGTTTTGGGACAAAGCAAGCGCCAGATCAAACCGCGCCCGGTCACCCTGCCACTCCGGAAAGAGTTCGATGGCTTGCAGATACCAGCGAACACGAAACTCTTCCTGTGCCGGCACCAGAATGTTTGCCAGATCCTTGTCCGTTCGAGATGCCAGGGCAAGTTCGTGAAATGCCGTGAATGTTTGACCTGATATCTGCTTCCAATAGGCCCGCACCAAGGTGTGGACTTCGTGGATTGTTGACCCTGCGCTTTGGCGAAATGCCCGCAAGC
>JANNLW010000265.1:0-1497 GCA_031397145.1 Sphingomonadales bacterium
GCCGATCAGGCCGTTTGCGGTTTCAACCCGAGTGAGGTGGTGGTCGACCGGGCAGGGATAGGCGCATTGCTGAAGGATGCAGAAGGCCGCCAGATGCTGATCCGCCGCAATGGCGCCCACTTTGTCGGGCGATTGCTTGACCGGAACGTGGCTGCCCGGCTCGACCGAAACTTCCTGACCATCGGTACCGGCGAACGCACATTCGGCAAGATCACGCTCGATCTCGGCAAGAACGCACAATATTGGGCCTCGGGCCTGAGGCATCTGACATGAAGGACCTTCCCAATCCGGTTGACTATGCGGTTCCCGTCTTTGTCCTGCTTATCCTCATCGAGATGATCTGGGCGCGGTTTCGCGCACCGGAAAAATATGAGCCGCGGGACACCTTGACCTCATTGTTGTTCGGATTTGGCAGCAGCGTTGCCGGGGCGCTGACAGGCGCTCTCATCTTCGGCCTTTCAGTTTGGCTCTACCAATATCGCGCCTTCACTATTCCGTTCCAGTGGTGGGCGTGGATCGCGTGCTTCGTCCTTGATGATTTTGCCTATTACCTCTTTCACCGCACTGCGCACCGCGTCCGCTGGTTCTGGGCGAGCCACGTCAATCATCACTCGAGTCAGCATTACAACCTCTCGACCGCGCTTCGCCAGACCTGGACGGGTTTCATCGCCGGGTCGTTCGCCTTCCGCCTGCCACTGATGCTGATCGGCTTCCACCCGGCGATGGTGTTCTTCGTCGGCGGCATCAACCTGATCTACCAGTTCTGGATCCACACCGAGGCGATCGGGCGGATGCCGCGCTGGTTCGAAGCGGTGATGAACACGCCGAGCCACCACCGCGTCCACCACGCGACCAATCCGCGCTATCTTGATGCCAATTATGCCGGCGTTTTCATCGTCTGGGACAAGATATTCGGCAGCTTTACGCCTGAGACCGACGACGAGCCGATCCGCTATGGAATCGTCAGGCAATTGGGCAGTTTCAACCTGTTGTGGAGCGTCTTCCACGAATGGATCGGCATCGCAAAGGACCTCTGGTCAGCGCCATTCAGGGCGAAACTCGGCTATCTGTTCGGCCCGCCTGGCTGGAGTCATGACGGCAGCCGCGACACATCGGATACAATCAAGCAGAGATGGTTGGAAAAGCAGAATGGATGAATTTGACATCGTCGTCGTCGGCGGAGGCTCGGGCGGCAGTGCGGCTGCGGGGCGCCTCAGCGAAGACGGAAAATACACGGTCTGCCTGATCGAGGCGGGCGGCAAGAATACCGATATCCGCGTCCGCGCGCCGGGCTTGTTTCCTTTCCTGCCTGCAAGCACCAACTGGAAATTTGAAACGGTACCGCAAGTCGGGCTTAACGGCCGCAACGGCTATCAGCCGCGCGGGCGCGGGCTCGGTGGGTCGTCCGCGATCAATGCAATGGTCTATATCCGGGGCTGTGCCTGGGATTATGACAATTGGGCGGCGCTTGGCTGTGACGGCTGGGCCTACAAGGAT
>JANNLW010000314.1:0-1328 GCA_031397145.1 Sphingomonadales bacterium
CAGCCCAATCAGGCAGCGGTGGTAACGCTATTTGGCGCCTATCGCGGCACGGATCGTTCGGAAGGGCTTCGCTGGGTCTGGCCGTGGATGGGAAAAACCAAGATGCCGGTGCGTTCGAACAATGTTATTTCCGACAAGATCAAGATCAATGATTTGCGCGGCAATCCGATCGAGATTGCGGCACAAGTTGTCTGGCGGGTGACCGACACGGCCCAAGCACTGTTCGATGTTGAGGATTACAAGGCGTTTGTGATGGCCCAGATTGAGGCCGCGGTGCGCGCCATTGGCTCGCGCTATCCCTACGATGATATCGAGCATCAGGAAGTGACCCTTCGTGGCAACCATGATCAGATTGGCGGCGAACTCCGCACCGAATTGATCGCGAGGCTGAAGGTTTCGGGCATCACGGTCGACGAATGCGGTCTGACCCATCTTGCCTATGCGCCCGAGATCGCGGGGGCGATGCTGAGGCGGCAGCAGGCCGAGGCCGTTATCAGTGCACGTCGCAAGCTCGTCGAGGGAGCCGTAGGAATGGTCGAAATGGCGCTGACCATGCTTTCGGAAAAAAAGGTCGTCGAACTTGATGATGAACGCAAGGCGGCGATGGTCTCAAACCTGATGGTTGTTCTTTGCGGGGAACGCGAAACCCAGCCGGTGGTGAACACTGGCTCGCTGTACCAATAGCCGCAGCGAGTGTCCGGCGTTTCCAAAAAGGCATTTCCGTTGCGCCTCGATCCCGCGCTTCACGCGGCGATCGAGCGCGCCGCGGTGAGCGACTTCCGGAGCGTCAATGCGCAGGTCGAAGTCTTGCTGCGAGAGGCGCTTGCCCGGCGCGGGGTGAAGGTTGCAGTGAGTGAAACACCCAAGCGTGGTCGACCGGGGCGGGTTTAACGGTGAGGTCCGTTAAGGGCGGGCAGCGGCTTCAATTTGTTTGACAGACTATTACCTCACTGCTTTGTTGGGTTTATGGGTGGGAAAAGCGGTTTCAACAATGGCGATTTTGCGCCTTGGCATCGCTGGGATCGGCAATTTTTCCTCCTGTATGCCCTGGCCGCCTGGGCGGCCATTCTCATCGGCTTCTACCCTTCGGTTGCCGATCGCTTTCAAGGCCGCGCAGACTATCCGGCACCCTTGATTCTCCAGATGCATGTGTTTGCGTTCACCGGATGGCTGTGCCTGCACACCGCCCAAATCTTGCTGGTGCGCAGCGGGCGCCGGAATACCCATCAATTGCTGGGTGTCGCGGGTGCTGCCCTGATACCAATTCTCGTGGTTACCGGTATCGAAGCCGAATATTATAGTCAGCGCTTCAACAGCCCCAAAAATCC
>JANNLW010000320.1:0-4388 GCA_031397145.1 Sphingomonadales bacterium
ATCCTTGCGTGCTGGAGCAATATCGGAATGGCCCACCACGTTGCCCCGGGTGATGCGATGGCGCAGTGTGATCTCCTGGAGCAACGGGATCAGTGTGTCGATCTGCGCCACCGGGAACGGGCGATAGCCAAACTCATGTCCGGGATTGACGATTTCGACCCCGACACTGGCCGAATTGATGTCGGTCGTCCCGCGCCAAAAGGATTTTCCCGCGTGCCACGCGCGTTTTTCCTCCGCCACCATGCGGACAATCTGGCCATCTTCTGCAATCAGGTAATGTGCAGAAACTTTAGCTTCGGGGTCGGTCAGCCGGGCGATAGCCGATGCGGCATCCTGCATGCCCGTATAGTGCAGGACCAACATGTTGACCGGTAAAAGCCGTTCGTCGAAATTTGGAGAGGGCGTATCGATGATCGAACTCATGAGCCGCGCCCTGCTTCCTTCGCCCGCGCTGTGCGGATCGTCACGATCGCCACACCAATCATCACGATAATACCACCCGTGACCATCTGTGAGGTGAGCTTCGTCCCGAAATAGAGCGATGCTGCGATAACTGCAATCACGGGCGCGAGGAGGGTAAGCGGCACCACCGTACTGACCGGATGCCGCTGCAGCAGGATGCTCATCGCTCCCTGCCCGATCACGGTCGAACCAAGTGCCGAAAACAGGATCCACCCAAAGGTTGAAAGCGGAAGCGAAGGCAATCGCATGAAGCTTTCGGGTTCAAAATAAAGCGCGATGGGAAACAGCACAACGCTGCCGACCATACCTATCCAGGCATAGATCGTCAGCACGGGGGTTCCGATCAGCCTTCTCTGTATCAAAGAGCAGAATGCCCAGACCAGGCAGGACGCTGCCGTCAGGGCGATGCCGAGATGCTCACCCGTTGCCGCAGGGTCAAAGACCAGCATCACGACCCCTCCGAAAGCGAGCGCGATCCCTACTATGCGAACCTTGTGAATCCGTTCGCCGAGGAAGATTATCGCCATGATCAACGAGAAAGGCACACCCAATTGGCCCGCAATTGCAAGCGCGCTCACATTGTCTGAAACGGCGAGTGAGAAATTGATAAAAATGTAGAACAGCGCTCCGGACAAAAATCCAAGCAGCAACAGTTCGCGCATCCTGCCGGGAATGATTTTGAGTGCAGGCAGGCAGATAACCAGAACCATCGCCTGCCGCAGCCAGGCAGCTGTCAACGGCGATACAAGATCAACCCCCATCTTCACCGCAATAAGATTTAAGCCCCACATAACATTCATCACGGCCGCGATCAAAAAATCGCGCGCCGTGAGGCCTTCATGCACCACTGGCTTGTGCGCCACACCGGTCGGGAATTTGTCCGAATTCAAATCGGTATCCAAGTCCATGCCCTCTGTTGGCCGTGACCATCATATGGAGGGGAGCCAAACTATTCGGCGCGAATTGTTGCCCCAAACAGAAGAAAAGGTTCGGACGGATCCGATGCCTGGATCGTCCCGCCACCCGAAGTTGCCAGCTTATGCGCCAACCAAGCTGCAGCCGCGCGCGGAGCAAGCAGATCTTCATCAACCTGACCTAGCAACGCAAGACGAAGTTCTGGATCAAGCACCAATCGCTCGCCTTCCGCGCGAATGACAATTTCGGTGATTCCGTCGCGCGTTTCGGCGCCAACATCGAGCCGTCCGCCGCGCACCAATGCATCGCCTGCAATCAAGGCGAGGTTGAGCAAGAGCTTGATTGCGGGTTTGGAAAGCGTGGCATCGCCGACCAGCCAGCCAAGTTGCACGCGGCCGCCAGCAACGAAAACACCCTCAATGGCTGTCTTGGCTTCGCGCGCATCAACCAGATCGCCAAAACCACCCGCGGCCCCAAAGGCCAGCCTGAAAAACTTCAGCTTGTTGGCCGAGGCTCTTGCACTGTCTGCAAGCAATTCGAGAACCTTGCCACGCATTTCCGGGTCATGTTCGTCAGCCAGCAGTTCAATCCCGTTGTTGAGCGCGCCAACCGGGCTCAACAGGTCATGACAAAGCCTTGAACATAATAGGCTCGCAAAATCGACCGCATCCATCGCCATGACGTCAAATCCCCTGATTTGCAGCCCCATTGGCGGAAGCATTGCGCCGTTGCAAGGCGTTGAGTTCAGTCAGTGCTATCGATTTCAACCCTTTCAAACATCCCGGAACCGGTACTTCGCCAAGCCGCAAGCTGGTTGCCCGCGACGATGAGCCATAGAGACGGAGCGCCCAAGTCGGATTCTGCATCGCGTAAAGACGGTTTCTCAACTCCATTGGGATGCGAATGATAACAGCCAATAAGGGCCGGTCCGCCCGAACGTTCGGCCTTGTGAGCCGCGATCAGGGATGCAGGGTCGATCTCGAACGCATCCTCCGGATTGTCTGCGACATTAACGCATTCCTGTATGTCGGTAACCGTATCGTCGCCTGTCCCGAATATCAGGCCACAGACTTCTCGTTCTGGCGTGCGCGTTGCGCTTTCGAGCATTTGCGCATGCAGCGCTCTTGATATTCGCAAACCCATAGCCACATCCCTAGGCGATGAACAAAGGGGGTTCCAGAGTGAACGCGACGATCGCGGCGGAAATGGACGGGTGGCGGCTCGATCGTGCCTTGGCCACGCTTGTTCCGACGCTTTCGCGAGAACGGATCAAGGCTTTGATTTCCACCGGCAAGGTCATGCTCGGTGAAATAGTGACGCGCGACCCGTCTGCGAAAGCCCGCACTGGCGCAGCCTACATTCTCAACATCCCTGAACCAACGCCGTCTACTGCCGAGGCGCAGGACATTCCGCTCATTATCGTCTTCGAAGACGAGCATTTGCTCGTTCTCGACAAGCCGGCAGGCCTTGTCGTCCATCCAGCGGCTGGCAACCTTGACGGGACGTTGGTCAATGCATTGCTCCATCATTGTGCAGGGCGCCTTTCGGGCATTGGCGGCGTCGCCCGGCCAGGCATTGTCCACCGCATCGACAAGGACACGTCAGGGCTGTTGGTCGTCGCCAAAACCGACCGTGCCCATGAAGGGTTGGCGCGACAATTTGCCGACCACAGTGTAGAGCGTCGCTATCTTGCGATTGTGAATGGTCTGCCAAACCCGGTAAATGGCACGGTTGACGCGGCCCTTGCCCGCTCTCCGCAAAATCGCAAGAAAGTGGCAATCGTTGACGCTGATCGAGGCAAGAGAGCAGTAACACACTACCGCTTGATACAGCCGTTGAAGGGCGCTTCACTGGTTGAATGCCAACTTGAAACGGGACGCACCCACCAGGTTCGAGTTCATATGGCCTCCATCGGGCATGCGCTTCTGGGTGACCCTGTTTATGGACGCACAAAAACCTCACACCGCGATATCTTGCAGGATTTGGGCTTTCATCGCCAGGCACTGCACGCGGCTGTGATCGGTTTCATTCATCCGGTTGATCGGAAAAATTTCAGGTTCGAAAGCAAAATTCCTGATGATATGCAGAGACTGTTCAGCAAATTAGTGGTATAAGAAAATCAAGTAAGCGCTCGTCCATCATGGCTGATGCGCAGGGAGAATGTGTTAAAATGGCTGCAAAATCAGTCGCTGTGAAGTCAAACGTCCCCGCCACGATCCCCACTTTGGGGAGCGAGGCAGGTCTCAATCGCTATCTGGCCGAAATCCGGAAATTTCCGCTGCTCGCGCCGGAAGAGGAATATATGCTGGCGAAACGCTTCCAGGAACATCAGGACCCGGAAGCGGCAGCGAAGCTTGTCACCAGCCATCTGCGTCTCGTTGCCAAGATCGCGATGGGCTATCGGGGCTATGGCCTCCCGGTCAACGAGCTGATCTCCGAAGGCAATATCGGACTGATGCAGGGCGTGAAGAAATTCGAGCCCGACCGGGGCTTCCGGCTTGCCACCTATGCAATGTGGTGGATCAAGGCGTCGATCCAGGAATTCATCCTGCGCTCGTGGAGCCTTGTGAAGATCGGCACAACCGCCGCGCAGAAGAAATTATTCTTTAATCTCAGGCGGATGAAGAGCAATCTTGCCGCTTTTGAAGATGGCGACATGCGCCCCGAAGACGTCAAGAAAATCGCCAAGGATCTCGGTGTAACCGAGGCCGAAGTCATCTCGATGAATAGGCGCATGCTCAACGGCGGCGATACTTCGCTGAACGTCTCGCTCAACGATGAGGGTGATGGCCAGTGGCAGGATATCCTGCCCGATCACGGCCCGTTGCAAGACGAAGCCTTCGCCGAAGCCGAGGAACGCGTCGTGCGCCACGCCTTGCTGGTCGAGGCGATGACTGCACTCAACGAACGCGAACAGAATATCCTCACCGAACGTCGTCTGGTCGAAGATCCCAAGACACTCGAAGAATTGAGCCAAACTCACGGCGTCAGCCGCGAACGCGTCCGCCAGA
>JANNLW010000329.1:0-1809 GCA_031397145.1 Sphingomonadales bacterium
GCTTGCGCGCGGCCCCGGGTTCTCGGTCGAGGCGCCGTTTTTCGCCGAGATCGCTGCCGACCCAGTATTGGCCGACCGGGTGTTGATTGCCGAACCGTGGGATCCAGGTTCAGGTGGATATCAATTGGGCCATTTCCCGGACAACTGGCTGGAATGGAATGACAAGTATCGCGACGACGTTCGGCGCTTTTGGCGAGGCGACGGGACGATCGGTGCTTTCGTCACCCGACTGGCCGGTTCTTCCGACATCTTCGGGGATACCAGCAGAAGCGTCAATTTTCTGGCGGCTCATGACGGTTTCACGTTGGCCGACACTGTGGCCTATACTGAGCGGTACAACCAAGCGAACGGCGAAGAAAACCGGGACGGTCATGGCGAGAATTACTCTTGGAACTGCGGCGCCGAAGGCCCCAGCCGAGATCCTGTTGTCATCGCCAAGCGTGCGGCCGCCCAGCGCGCGCTCCTAAGCACATTGTTCGCCTCAATGGGCACGATCATGCTGGCGGCTGGCGACGAATTCGGGCGCAGCCAGAATGGCAACAACAATGCCTATGCTCAGGACAATTCCACATGCTGGCTTGACTGGGCGCATAGGGATCGCGCGCTTGAGGATTATGTCGCCGAGCTGGCCCGGACGCGGATGAAACGCCGCGCCTTGTTCAGCCACTTTCCCCAGCCGGGCACTTGGCAGGGACTGGATCACAGTCCGATGACCGTTGCGGAGTGGGAAACCCCGGCAACCGATGGGGTGACATACACCTCTGAAAACGGCAACCAGCGCTACACGCTCAATATTTCCCGTTGTCGGCAAATGGTCATTTGGGATGACGCACAGAGTGACCCTTAGAACGAAGGGCTCACAAGCACGGTCGACAGCTTCAGGAATACAATCGTCCCTTTTTGGTCCTATCTGCATCCGTGCGATCTCGGAGCAGAAATTGGCGTCTCACTTGTGCTTCAACGCTTCCTGGAACGCGGCCTGTGAGATGGGCTGGGGGTTTGGTGTTGTGTCGGTCGCCAGCCTTTGCACCATGCCGACAAACACAGTGTGATTGGTTGGATCCACCCAAAACCACGTACTGGCGGCGCCATCCCATAGATAGGAGCCCTTGCCGAGCGAGACCCCGGCCGCTGCAGGGTCGGTTACGACGACCCCATCGTATCCATATTCATATCCGGGCCGGATCTGCTGGACCGGCCCTATTCCGAACCCACCATTGACGACCTCCGGCGAGAGTTGGCTTGTCATTATCGTCTTGATGGAAGCTGGACGAAGTATCCGAACGCCGTCGAGGCTCCCCTTGTTCAGAAGCATGCGGGCAAAGCGGGCATAGTCGCCTGCAGTTGTAACAAGACCACCGCCGCCGGAGTGATGCAGTGGAGGCTCCTTGAACGTCATTCCGAAGGATGGACGGGTAGGGCGAAGTGCTCCATTGCCCCATTCATATTCAGTCGCAAACCTGCCTTGCTTTGCCACCGGAACGTAGAATGAGGTGTCTCGCATTTTAAGCGGTCCAAAAATATGGCGCTGCATGTATGCGGCAAGGCTTTGACCGGAGAGGCGTTCTACGATGATACCCTGAAGATCAACCGCGATGCTGTACTGCCATTTTGTACCCGGATCATAGGCCAAGGGCAGTCTTGCGATTCTCGCTACAAAATCGTCTCCGCTGGTCGCTGTCCAAAGCGACGCTGCACGATACTCGTCGTCAACAAAGCCACTGAAGAAACCATAAGAAAAACCCGCCGTCTGGTTCATAAGCTGAGACATTGTGGGCATCGTGGCGGGCTTTCGAAAGATGGGCTTGC
>JANNLW010000338.1:0-1241 GCA_031397145.1 Sphingomonadales bacterium
ATGGTCGCCAGTCACATGGGCAAAGCAATGCGGATCAACCGCCCAGCGCATTGAGCCGATATCGCCCCCGTTGATGTCACACATCAGCTTTTTGACGACATGCTTCCCATCCATCGAAATGGATACACAGTCCTTGTTGAGCGCAAAACGGGCGGTCTGCCACCAATCCCCTTCGATCGCATCGACAGCAAGCGAATGCTCTGCCATTGTCTTGGCGAATTGCTTGGCAATAACGTCTTCGCCAGCGTCAAAATGTTTCGACATGCCGACCGGGAATGTCCTCGCCAATTCCGGGTGACCGGTGCCGCAGTGATAGCATTCGCGGGCATTTTCCATCACCAGCTTCCAGTTGGCATATTCGACAAGCGTGCTCTGGAAGGCGACCTTGGCGTCCCTGAAATGATGCGGTTCGGCATAGGCTGTCAGCTTGGCCCGAAACTCGTCAAACGCCGGAGGATTGTCGGAAAGGCAAATGAACAAGGCTCCCGACACATTCTCCAGCGCGATCGGTTTCAGGCCGTGCAGGCTCTTGTCAAAATCATCGGGCATCCGTCCGGCAGCGAACAGCGAACCATCCAGATCATAGGTCCAGCGGTGATAGGGGCAGACCAGCTTGGGTGCCGTTCCGCTACCCGGCTGGCACAGCATCGATCCGCGATGGCGGCAGCTATTGTGAAAGGCCCGAATGTCACCGTTGCGGTCACGCGAAATGATGATTGGCCATTTGCCGATCATAATCGCAACATAACTTCCTGATTTGGGCAATTCGCATTCAAAGCCCGCCATGAGCCAACTCGTGGCGTAGATCGCCTCCATATCGAAGTCGAAAACCTCGGGATCGTTGTAGAGCGCCTGCGGCAGGCTGTGCCCTGCGCGCCGCTCGCCGAAGGAGGCATTGATCCGACCCAAATCCACCACAACGTCTCCCGCCACCTTTGACATCTCTCAATATTGAACCATGATGGAGCCTGCGGACAATCGCATTTTCACATAGCCCTATGTCAAATTCCGAAATACTCGTTCAAATATGGGCTCTGCGGGCATCGAGGGTTAAAACCGCGCCAATATCCTGATCGAAAGGCCGAAGCCATTTCCAGCAGAAGTTCAATCAATCGCCGCTGGCTTCCCCTGAACGCATTGCGCGCGTTTGAGGCTGTCGGACAGAATTTGAGTTTTACAGGAGGGGCGGCGGCGCTTTCCGTAACGCAAAGTGCCATGAGCCGCCATGTCATCGGGCTCGA